>JAGACC010000271.1 GCA_017614295.1 Treponema sp. | reverse complement strand
TCTTTCTTTGCCGTGGCAAGGAAGCTTTCGAACTTAGCATAAGCGTCAAAAATCTGCCCCTGAAAGAAGATGCCTTGGGTTTCTTTTACGTTGTATTTGTCCATTAGGGAAAAGAGTTCTTTTATTTTGATATCAGTTTCTTTGTGATGTAAATCTGATTCTAAGAGATGATTCTTTATGTTATCTAGTTCTGCAAAAATATGTGAATTATTCTTAAAAAAATGCTTTATCTCTTTGAATGTTCGGATAAGCATTTTACTTTGGGTAACGGCAAGATCACCTTTGAGAACGGTCATAAGCATGTAGATTCCCTGCTCGGTGAAAGCGTAGGGATTATAAGTTCTTCCACCCTTTATACCTTTAGTCTGCATCGAGGTCAAAATTTTTGACCTCGATAATTCTGATACTTCAGCATCTGATAATTGAAATCTAAAATCTTCATCAAAACGTTCTATGTTGTTTTTTACCTGCTGATTAAATGCTTTAGTTGAATAACCATAGATTTCTGCAAGATCAAAATCCAGCATTACCTGCTGCCCGCGGATAACGTGAATCTTTGAACGAATAGAGTTTTCTTCCAGAATTGAAATTTCATTTTCCATACCATATTTCCTTATGAGACGTTTGATTTTTCAGCGCCTGTCCAACTCTGGCCTGAATTATGGTAAAGAAAAATAAAAGAAATAAAAATGTTGTTTAACTGCACATACTAAAACTACGAATTTATTGTTGGATAGAATCTTCTGTGCAATATGCTTTACGATTTAAATATAATAATTTTGGGAATTAAAAACAATGGGGAACACAGTTTTTCTTAATTTCATTAAGCGCAAGGGATGGGGGCAATCGGCAGTTTTTTATGGTGTTTTTAACTTGTTTCTGATTGATTTTGATATTTTGTAGCAGGTTTTGTTTGTTCAACTTGAATTTATAATAGGAAATAGATTAAAGTTGTTGTATGGAAATAAATAAAGCGGAAGCTTGCCGCAGTTATTATCTTGACAATCTGAAGGTTTTTCTTACTGTTCTGGTGATTGCTCATCATGCGATGATTCCTTTTACAGGAGGAGGGGGCTGGCCTTATGTGCCGTCCAATGCGGAAGAGAGAATGCCTTATATGTGGCATTTTTTGAGTACGAACGCCGCTTTTTTTATGGGACTGTTTTTTATGATTTCGGGATATTTTGTTCCGAAAAGTTTTGACCGTCAGGGGTTTGCACATTTTGTTGGAAAAAAAGTCTTGCGCCTGTTTGTTCCGTTTGTGTTACTTTCTTTGCTGATAAGTTTTGGAGGTGGAAGGCCTGATTCTGGACATGCATGGTTTTTAGGAAGCCTCTTTTTGTTTTGTTTGATTTATGCGCTTATCCGTCTGGTGTTAGAAAAGTTTTTTAGTAAAAGAGGGGGTGTAATTCAGCAAAGGCAAGTGGAATTATCTATTCCGCTTGTTACGGTGTTTGCAGTCCTGATGGGGGCCGGGAGTTTTGTAATAAGACTTTTTTATCCTCAGGACGAATGGTTTTTTCTATGGGCCTTTAAGTTTGAATCAGCACATTACCTTCAATACATTATCATGTTTGTTTTTGGCGTAATGGCGGGGTGCTATGACTGGTTTGAAAAAATGACAGACACATTGGGATGTGGTTTGCTAATTGTTGGCATTTTATTCTGCATTGGAAATTATCTTCGCGGAGACGGATTCTGGGGGGGCTTTGTTTATAATTGGTTTGGATTTTACGAGTCGTTTTTATGTGTGACTTTCTGTGTGGGGCTTGTCTGGCTTTTTAAAAACGCAGCAAACTGGAGTTCTGGATTTTTGTGCTGGGCTTCGTGCCAGACATTTGGTGCTTATATTGTTCACCTTTTTGTATTGTTGATAATAGAAAATCTTCTGGATAAAATCTGGCTTGGCGCGGTGGGGAAATATATTGCTGTTGTGATTCTTTCTGTGACCGCTTCCTTTTGTTTTGCATGGGCGCTTCGTAAAATTCCGGGTGTTAGAAAAATTTTATGATATTAAAGAGCAAGAATTGAGTCTGTTTTAGAAGACAATAGAAAATCATCTGAAACATAAATTTAACTTCATGGAAATCAGTTTTTAGAGGCAACTTTGAAATTGCGATGTTGTAATTCGCGCTATTATAGCGACTTACAACTCGCAGGAATCTCGGAAAGCTCACTGTAGGGGAGTTTTTCGAGATTCCCTACTCTTAGTCTAAAAACTGATTTCTGTGATTTAACTTGAAAAACTATTGACACTCTTGGCGCAAACAATGTAAAGTAAGCTAATAAAACTTTCTAGGAGACACACTGCCGATGATACTGTAATTCTGATTTTCCACAAGCAAAAAAAATTTGGAAGTCAGTTGCAGTATATTTTTTTTCTTTGCCCAAGTGCGGGTTTTGTGTCGGCAAGACAGCTGCAACGGCTTCTTTTTACGGAGGCCAAAGTGTCTATTCAAATCACTAAACTTAATTTTTCTTATCCTTCTGCAAACGGAAATTTGTTTGAGGATTTTTCTCTGCAAATTGGAGACGGCTGGACTTGTATTGCGGGTAGCAACGGATGCGGTAAAAGCACTCTTCTAAAGCTGATTGCGGGGCTTCTTAAGGCTGACGGGGGAAAGATTTCTTTTGAAGGAAATGCGGTTTATTGCCCACAGGAGACTCAGGAGATGCCGGACAATCTTTACACGGCTTTCTGGTCTGATGAAAATGATGTGAGGAAGTTTTTTTCCAGGCTTTGCGTTACGGAGGAGATGCTTGAACGGTACGAGACCCTTTCCGGCGGAGAGAAAAAACGCATTCAGATAGCGTGTGCCTTGGCGGAGCGGCCGGAGGTTTTGCTTCTTGACGAACCGACTAACCATCTTGATTTTGAAACGGCTAAGCTGATTGCTTCTTCGCTTTTGGATTTTGGCGGATGCGGTATTATGGTTAGCCACGACAGGAACTTTGCGGATTTGCTTTGCGGGCACACAGTTTGTCTTTTTAACGAAGCGAATTCCTTTGCGGGAGGCAGGGATTGTGTCGCATTTGAGACTTACGCTTGCGGGCTTTCTAAGGCGCTTGAGCTAAAGAGCGAGAATGCGGAAAGGAGCCGCGGTGACTGGGAAAGGCTTAATGCAAAGGCTGGTGCGGAAAAACAGAGGAGTGCAAAGCTTGAGGCAGAAAACCAGAAGTCAAAGGCCAGGCTTTCCAAAAAATCTTTTGACTCTCATGACCATGACACACAGGCTAAGATTGATGTTGCAAGGATTTCGGGCAAGGACAGGAGTACCGGGGATGCAAAGGCGCGTCTTGAAAGTCAGATAAGGCAGACGGAAGCAGAGCGGGACGGAATAAAAAAATCGCTAAGGAGAAAAGAAGGGTTTTCCCTTTTGGAGACGGATTTTTCAAAGACCATCTGTGTGGAAGAGTGTGTTCTTTCTGCCGGAGACTACAGGCTAAAAATACCTTTTATGGAAATTAAGCGGGGAATGAAATTTGCTCTTACAGGTTCTAACGGTGCGGGAAAGAGTCTTTTTGTCCGCCACCTGATTTCTCTTTTGGAAGCATCTGGCAGGAAGGGGGAAGTGCTTTATTTGCCGCAGGAAATTTCTGATGGGGAAGCGGAGGCTGTTCTTGCTGATTTTTATGAGCAGGATGAAGATGAAAGGGGAGAGATTCTTTCTACTTTGTACAGGCTTGGAAGCGAACCGGAAAGACTTACCCTTTTGCGTTCTGATTGCAATTTGAGCCCTGGTGAACTTAGGAAGCTGATGATTGCACTTGCTGTTCAAAAGCCGCTTTCTCTTTTGATTTTGGATGAGCCTACCAACCACATGGATATTACAAGCATGCTTGCTCTGGAAAAAGCCCTTGCTTCTTTGGACTGCGCAATGCTTGTGGTTAGCCACGACAAGGCTTTTCTTGGCAAAGTGACGAATGCAAATCTTCTTGCTGAACGGAATGGGAATTTTGGTGAGATAAAGATTGTAGATTATTGAATGTAGGGCTTTCCACACCCGCTTTTCTTTTTTAAGACTTGCGGATGTGGATGCTGTCTCTTTTTTTACTGAATCTGTATTATAAGGTCGTTGTGGCTTTTGGAAAGGGAATAGGTAAATTCCTTTTCTGAAGCGGGAAGGATTTTTATGTAGCCGTATGAGCTTAGCTTGCTTTCTGTGTAGGATTGGTCGGATGAATCTGTGTCCAGGCCACCTTTTAGCGCAAGGCAGGTTAAAAGCTCGTACTGGCCGTTTTCTTCTTTGCTTCCGTAGATAAAGAATGTGCAGGGACCTTCAAGGTTTTCGCGGCTTTCTATTTTGATGTTGTCCTTGAACTTACCCTTTACCTGTGAAAGGTCAAAAGTTTGGGCTTTGTTTACGCGCTCTTGGGAGACTGAACCTGTGTCCAGCAAGTATATGTAGAGGTCATCGTGTCTTTTTGAAGTTACATACTTGAATTCTTGGTCTGCGCTTGTTGTTACTGCAAGGTACTGGAAAGACTTTAGCTTTTTGCTGCGCTTTAGGGAGTCGCTGTCGCCACTTTCGCGGAGGAAGCCGCTTGCTACTTTTTCCCACTTGTCTTTTTTATAGCCGTAGACGGTTACTTCAAAATTCTTTGCGGACGAAAGGTTTTTGGTTTTTATGGAATCGTTGGCTTTTCCAGGGATGGCTTTTGCGTCAAAGACATAGGCTTTGCCTTCGGTGAATTCCGGGAGCGCTTGGGCATGGGCTTGCTTTGCGGACACAAGTGCTGTAAGGATTAGGGCTGCTAAAAATGTAGATGTGAATAAAAATTTTTTCATCTTTTCCTCCATGATTTTAAGATAACATTATGTTGCGCTGTATTCAAGGAGTAACGAAAAAAATCAACTTCTTTATTGCCAATCGGTAAAGAGCCATGGAGGGCGGCTTAGCAGCACGGAGGTTTGTCTACAAATCGCCGATCCCAAAAATATCCAAGGATGGATTTTTTTTGCAAGTCCTACGCCCGATTGGAAGGGTTGCTTGCAAGACCGCCGCAGGCGGGCCGGAGCGGGAGCGGAGCCCTGGAAAGCGGGTGACGCATAGGGGCTGGCGGTCGAGTTAGGGTGGGAGTAACATGGTAGAGCAAGTAGAACTTCGTCCAGAAGGGAGGGATGCATTGAAATATTTGCCATAGTTGGGAATTCGTGGTACAATAAGGTTTAGCTAGAAAAGAAGGAGTGGACATGAGCAACAAAAAAATCCTCAAGGCCGAGGATTTGGACGGCTATCTTACGGCTGAAGACAATGCGGACTTGAAGCGCCTTGACGAAATGTTCAAGGAGACCATGAAGTTCTTTGAGCCTGTGAACAAGGAAAAGATTATTGAAGGCTTTGACAAGATGGGGCACGAGATGCATTCTATTTGCGCCAAGCACCCCAGAATCAAGGTGTATTCTTTTGAAACGGACACGCAGGCACAGGCAGAGGCAAGCCGTGTTATTTCCAAGCTGCGTAGCGAGGACACTGACCATCAGGAATTTATGTACTACAGCCAGAGGGCTTACGAGATGCTCTTCCGCATGGCATATACTAACAGGAAGACAGACAAAACCGGTCATATTATAGTAAAGACTCCGGTTACTTTTCCAGTGCAGAACTACGCGGTTCACAAGATTCCCTATGTTGACCATAAAATTTGCAATACCGTTATGTGCGTAATGCTTAGGGGCGCACTTCTTCCCAGCATGATTGTTTCTAAGGAGATTGAAGAGTATTCTTCCGACGGCTACATTACTCCCTTTGCACTGTTTAAAATCAGCAGGAATGACACTAAGAGCGAAAGCGATATGGAATACATTCTTGACCTGGACAAGTCTTTCTTTAAGCCGGAACAGCTTGACGGTAAGGATTTGATTTTTGCAGACCCCATGAACGCTACTGGCGGTTCGCTTTTTACAGTTGTAAAATATTTGCAGGAACTTGGGGTAAAGCCGGCTTCCGTTGCATTCTTTAATACTATTTCTACCCTTAAGGGTTCTATTCGTGTTACGCGTGCGCTGGAAAATCTTACCTGCTATACTCTCTGGATGGATCCCGTTATGAACGAAAAGGCCTACATAATGCCTGGTCTTGGCGATGCGGGTGACCGTCTTAACGGATGCGACGAAAAAGATCATCCGCGCAACATTATCCAGCTTTTGGCTGACTATGGGCACAATATTTCTAGCCTTTACCGCAGCCAGATGTTTGAGATAGAAAAAACAGTATTGGGTTAGGTGAATTTTTAAATAGGAGAAATATAATGGAATTGGTTTACGGAATTAAGGACAAGCCTTCTTTGGGAAAGGTCTTTTTGTTTGCAGTGCAGCAGCTTCTTGCAATTATGGCGGCAACCATAGCTGTTCCTGCTATTGTGGGAAACGGACTTTCTGCTTCTGCGGCCCTCTTTGGCGCTGGTGTGGGTACGATTGTCTACCTGCTTTTTACAAAGAGTTCTAGCCCTGTATTTTTGGGAAGTTCCTTTGCATTTATTGGCTCTATGTTTTCTGCTTTTGGCGGTGCGGTTTCTGTTGCTGCCGGCTACTGGGGTCTTATAATTGGTGCTTTTATGGCTGGTGCGGTTTACGTAATTATTGCGCTGGTTGTTAAGTTCTGCGGGGTTAGCTGGATTGACCGCCTTATGCCTCCGGTAATCATTGGCCCTACTGTTGCAATTATTGGTCTTTCTCTTTCCGGTAATGCTATTGGCGATTTGATGAAGTCTAGCATTGAGGGTGGAAGTTCTTATGTTGCCCTTGTCTGCGGTCTTTTTACTCTTGCCGTTACAATGCTTTGTTCAACTTATGGAACCAGGGTTGGTAGGCTTATTCCTTTTATTCAGGGTATGCTTGCAGGTTACATGCTTGCTTCTTTCTTTGCTCTGATTGGACACCTTACCGGAAACCAGTCTCTTGTGGTTATAAACTATTCTGCCCTGTCCAGCATTGACTTTTCTAAATTCTCAGGATATTTTTCTTTGCCAAAATTTACGGCTGTGCTTGGCGGTAGTGCCGGCTTAAAGGCTATTACTCCTTCTTACCTGCTTACGGTTTTTGCGGCTTATGTTCCTGTTGCATTCGTTGTGTTTGCAGAGCATCTTGCTGACCACAAGAACCTTTCTACGATTGTTGGTGTGAACCTTCTTGAAAAGCCTGGTCTTACAAGGACTCTTTTGGGCGACGGTGTTGGAACTTTTGTTTCTTCAATATTTGGCGGCTGTCCGAACACTACTTACGGTGAATCCATTGGATGCGTTGCAATTACAAAGAACGCTTCTACGATTACAATCTGGGGATGTTCATTCCTTTGTATTTTGTTCAGCTTGATTACTCCGCTTGTGGCATTCCTTGAAACTATTCCAAGCTGTGTTATGGGTGGCGTTTGTGTTGCTCTTTACGGATTTATTGCAGTGTCTGGATTTAAGATGTTCCAGTCCGTTGATTTGAACAAGAACCGGAACCTCTATGTTGCTAGTGTTATCTTTATTACCGGTGTTGGCGGAATGGTCGTAAAGTTCGGTGCAGTTGAGATCCGCACCGTTGCTTGCGCTTTGATTCTTGGAATCCTTACGAACCTTATGCTTTCCGGAAAAAGCGTTGATGATTAACTAGAACTTGAATCCCTTGGGCAGCATGCCTTTTAGCTTGTTTAGGTCCATGCCTTTTAGTGCATCCATGCTTGGCATACCGCCCATGCCTCCAAAGCCACCAGAACCCATTGCGGCTCCCATCTGCTGCATCATCTTTGCCTGTGCTCCGCGGCCGCGTGTGAGTTTTTTCATGGTGAGCTTGGTCTTTTCAAACTGCTTTATAAGCTTGTTGACCTCTTGAACGGAAGTGCCACTGCCTTTTGCGATGCGCTTGCGTCTTGCAGGTCCGATTATAAGGTGGTTTGCCCTTTCCTTTTTTGTCATGCTCTGGATGATTGCTTCCTGGTGCTTTATGTCTGCCTTGCTAAGCTGATCGTCGCTTATCTGGCTGCCAAGACCCGGCATCATGTCCAGAATCTGCCTCATGTTTCCAAGTTTCTTTACCGACTGCAGCTGGTCCAACATGTCCTGAAGCGTAAACTCGTTGCGCATCATCTTCTTTTGCATCTTGAGAGCTTCTTCTGCGTCGATTGTTTCCTGGGCTTTTTCTACGAGAGAAACAACGTCTCCCATGCCAAGAATACGGCTTGCTATGCGGTCCGGGTGGAACTGTTCAAAGTCTTCTGTTTTTTCGCCTGTACCTATGAAGAGGATTGGCTTGTCTGTTATGCTCTTGAGGGAGAGGGCTGCACCACCACGTGCGTCTGAGTCAAACTTGGTGAGGATTACGCCTGTAAGTCCAAGCTGTTCGTCGAAGCTCTTTGCAATGTCTACTGCGTTCTGACCGGTCATGCTGTCTGCTACGAGGACTGTTTCCTGTGGGGAGCAGGCTTTTTTTATGGCAACGAGTTCTGCCATCATGTCTGTGTCTATCTGCAAGCGGCCGGCTGTATCCAAGATTATTGTGTCCAAGCCGTTTTTCTTTGCGTAGGTGATTGCATCTTTTGCAACTTTAACAGCGTCTTTTGCTCCGTCTTCTTTGTAGACAGGTACGCCAATTTTTTCTCCAAGGACACAAAGCTGTTCTATAGCGGCTGGACGGACAAGGTCACATGCTGCAAGAAGCGGGCGGCGACCGTCTTTCTTAAGCTTTGCGGCAAGCTTGTGGGCGGCTGTTGTTTTACCTGCACCCTGAAGACCTAAAAGAAGGATTACAGACTGGGTGTCTGGGCCTTTTAGCGCAAGGTCTGTTTTTTTGTCACCGAGCATGGCAACAATTTTGTCGTGGATGATTTTTACGAACTGCTGGCCGGGATCAACTGCCTTTAGGACTTTTTCGCCCTTTGCTTCTTCGATTGTGCTGTTTACGAAGCGGCGGACTACACGGAGGTTTACGTCTGCTTCCAGAAGGGCCATCTTAATTTGTTCGACGGTCTCTTCTATATTCTTTTCTGTGATTTTTGATTTTCCGCTTAGTGTGCGGATAATGCCGCTGAATGTTCCGGTTAATTTCTCTAACATGTATTTTCTCCTGAAATGCTTTATCCTGAAATGCTTTCTCCTGAAATTATCCAATAATAGCATGTCTTGGGAAATTACTCAATAAAGCAGGGGATATAAATATATAAGGCAAATGCTAACAAGAAAGCACTTCCATTCCCGGCAGTAACCGCGTCAAAAAAGCCGAGCGCGGATATAAGGTATCTGACTCCCTTCGGTCGCACCGCGCAAATGCTTTTTTGTCGCGTTTCCTGCCTCCATTCCAGTGCTTTCTTAACATATCTCTTACATTTGTTTTGAACGAGAGGGGGCTAAGAACTCCCGGAT
>JAGACC010000270.1 GCA_017614295.1 Treponema sp. | reverse complement strand
TTGCCTAAAGGCAACGGCTTCGCCGCCCTTCCAATCGGGGCTAGGCTCTATTTGAATTCACTTTTTCCTAATGAAGTCACATAAAGAACCATCTTCAAAAACAATGGTCATTTCCCCTACGTCTGAGTCGCGGTAGCAGAATGTTATGGCCATAATAGTTTTTTCAGTTGGAGTATCAAAAACAAGCTCCATTTTCTCTTTATCAAGATATCCTTCCTTTGTATCTGGAATTACAATGCTTTCAGACGCTTCATCCGCATACAAGAAAGATTCATTTGGAAAGTATGACAGCACAACTTTGCCATCCTTGCTTATTTCAATTTGAATTCCATACTGCATCCAATTCTCTGCTGCAATCCATGTTCCGCAAAACTTTCTGTAGGCAGAACAGGAAACAAAGGCAAGAGCTAAAAAAATCAATAGAATTTTCAATGCGTTAAAACTTCTTCTAATCATATCCGCTATTCATAGTAATATAAAACAATTGTTAGGTCAAACCATGGATTATTGCAAATAAGGCTATCCGTCATGAAAATCAGAAACAAAAAAGAGAAATTTGATTTAAATGAGTTTTTTTTCCAAAAACTAGAAATTTAGCATTTCCCGTGTTATACTTTAAACAATTATAATAGAGGAAAAAGGGAGAATGCAATGCGTTTTGAAAGTACACGCAGCGAACAGAACAAGGTTGGATTCGAAGAAGCTCTTTTAAAATGTATGCCGGAAGACGGTGGGCTTTACGTTCCTTACGAAAACGAAGATTTGCGCAACTGGATTTTGTACGCAGACGAAAACACCTCTTTTGCAAACTTGGCGGGTACCCTTACATCTGCCATAATCAACAAGGAATTCAGCCCTATTATTTGTGAAACAATCGCCACAAAGGCTTTTCCTTTTGAACCCGTAATCAAGCAGCTGGACGACCATCTTTTTTCCATGGAGCTTTACCACGGACCAACAGGCTCTTTTAGGGACTTTGGCATTTCATACCTTGCATCAGCAATGGAAACAATCCTAAGGATAAACGGAGAAACTTCCATACTCTTGGACGCAAGTTCTGGCCCTCTTGGTTCCTGCATAGCCAGTGCCCTAAGGGGAAAGAAGCTTTTAAAATCCGTACTCATCTTCCCAAAGGGTAAAATCTGCGGCATGGACGAAAGCGACTTTGTCTGGAACGGCGGAAACATCTATCCAATAGAAGTAGACGGAACAGAAGCGGACTGCCACAACCTTGTAAGGGGAATTTTTGCAGCAAAAGACTTAGTAAAAAAATACCATCTTACGGTTGCAAATTCTGCAAACATAGGACGCCTACTCCCACAGTCATTCTTCTACACATTCGCATTCACCCGCATAAAAAAGCATGCACCTGGTGATATCTTCTACACCATGGAAGCCGGCAACTACGGAAACCTTGTCTCTGGTCTTTACAGCTGGCGGCTGGCACTTCCGGTAAAGGGCTTCATCCTTCCTTCAACCGCAAACCTATGCACAGACGCAAACGGAAAGGTAACCATCTCCGACAGCACTGTTGCATTCGAAAAGAGGGCACCGGCAGACCCGTCCGATCCTTCAAACCTCGAGCGCCTAGAGCACATCTTTAAGAACTACTCCCTTATGCTGCGTAGTTTTGTCTACCCTGCAAAAGTTGACCGTGAACAGACAGAAAAAGCCTGCAAAGAACTTTACATGAAGTACCACGTATATGCAGACGAAGACACAAGCGCAGCTTATGCGGCAAGCCTTTTGCGTAAAGACATAAAGGATGACGATGATGATTCCGTTGTTCTTATGATGAGGAATGCCCCTTCGCTTTCCGCAGAATTCATAAAGCACTGCATAGGCGAAGAGCTTAAGGTTCCGGAAGAAATTCAAAAGGCATACAAGCCCATCCGTTTGGACAAGCCTGTAATTTCGCCTTCTGACATTGACTATGTTACTTCTGTTTTAAATTCTCTGAATCTTCTGAGGATTTTTTACTAACTTTAGAAGCCTTTGCCTTTGCCTTTGCAAGAACACGCTTCTTTTGCACAGGGCGTACGGCTTCCAGGAACAATTCACACTTGTATTGGGCACCTTCCTTGGCAGCAACGAGGGTACGGTACAAGCGGTGAATGTGCTCGCGAAGAATACGCGGACTGTACATGGAAACCGCTGCGAATGCATACCAGAGCGAAGACTCCATCTTTTCCTTGTTGAACCATCTAATTCCGTTAAAGTTATTGGCACCGGTAAGTTCCCAAGAATATTGGCCTTCCGTAAGAAGCCTTGCCGTTTCGTAAGTTGACTTAGCCTGACCCGAAGCACCAAAATTAAAGTCGCGGATTCTCATCATAAGGAAGAGCTTCCTGAATGTAGACTTCATTTCTCCGTCTTCAAATCCAGCCTTGTTCAAAAGCTCTGTAAGCTTGCGGTTGTAGCCCCACTTTAAGCAGTTTGCGCTTCCTGCAGAAGAAACCATTGCAAAAGCAGCAAGTATTTCCGCCGCATTTTTATTGGAGTTGATTCCTTCGTAGAAAAGATTGTCCGCATTAGCCTTAAGCGCAGAATTGGAAATCTTGTACCTTGTGGAAGAAGGAGATGCTGTTGTGTTGCTTAAGCCCTGGCTTGCCGCTATTGTTCCTGCAAGATATTCTATCTGTTTGCAGAATGCGTTCCACCTCTGAGCCGCAGTTGCTTCCGTTGCCTTCTTCCTGATTCTGGCTTCCTTTTGAGTTGGTGTCTTGTCTTTGCGAACAGGCTTAACAAGTTCCATTTCCGCCTTTTTCATGTTAAAGCGTTCCTGTTCCTTGTTAATCTCTGCCTCTTCCGCAGCAAATTTTGATTCAACTTCGTAATATTCAAGAGCCTGCTTCTTTATTCCGGCAAAGATTTCTTCCGTAGTAATTCCCTCTTTCTTCTGGGCCTTAAGAACAAGCGCCGGTGTGCAGAGGGTAGAAAGCTGACCAAAGAGTTCCGGGGTTGCAAAATTGGCAAGGGCAGCATACAAATCCTTGTAGCGGTATTCCTCCCATGCAACTTCAAGATCTGGACAGCCGCCTCCGTTCAAGAGTTCGTTCAGCTTGGCATACTTTCCTTCAACAGTATCTTCTACCTGCTGCACGTCAAGATAGACCTGGTATTCAAATCCGTTCAGCGAGACAAACATACCCTGGTTGATAAGGTCGTCACTTTTGCGCACGTACCATAGGCCGCTCTTGTGTTCACGGAAAATACAGAAGTGGTCGTTACCGTAGCTAAGCCCCACGCCTTCTGCAAGGGACCTGCTCCTCATCTCCTTGTCGTTTTCTCCAGAGCCTACTTTTACCGCATATTCGCATGACTGCTTTATCCAACCGGAAGCCCTCTCGTACTTGTTGTTGTAGAAGACAATAGTGCGCTCGTTTCCGCATGAGTTTGAATATGCAAAGATGTTTTCGTTTACAACACCGTTGTTCCACACATCGTAGAACAAAAAGTTGTCCACTCCGGAGAACAAATACCTCTTGTGCATAAGAGGGAATATGTCATGCCAGTGGCGACCAACAAGACCTTCATCCGGCTGTTCATCGCGGTAGGCACGTGTGTATTCCATTCCGTACTTTTCTTCAAAGCCTTCTATCTGACCGTGACCAAACATTGGCAGACCAGGCATTGTTACCATAAGGGTACAGACACCAAAATACTTGTCCCCCTTTCCAAACTGTGCTACAGCAGTCTCTTCGTCCGGATTGTTCATAAAGTTAACAAAGCGCTTTAGAACCTGGGGGTCAAATTTTATAGTGTTCTTAACCGTATCGCGGTACTTCTGGTTCTCTTCCTTCTTGAGCATGTTCATGAATGCAGAATTGTAAACGCGGTGCATTCCAAGTGTGCGGGTAAAGTAACCTTCCATCATCCAGAATGCCTCTGCAAGCAAAAGCGTGTCCGGCATATCCCTTGCGCAGCGGTCAACAACTTCCCTCCAGAATTCATTTGGAATTGCATTCTCAAACTGGTCGGTCGTAAGGGCATACTGGCTTCTTGTAGCTATGTCTCCACCATGACCTGGCTCCGGGTACCAAAGGCGGCGAATGTGCTTCTTTGCAAGAACCATTGCGGCATCAAAGCGGATAATAGGAAAGTTAGAGGCAACCTTCATAATCTGATGGATTACCTCTTCCCTTGCCTTGGGGTTAAGGAAGTCAATCTGTGCAGTGTCGTTCCAAGGCATACCCGTACCGTCGTTTCCGTGGTAAATATAAGTTACGTCTCCAGTCTGGTTGTCCACGCGCTTAAAGCATACGGCGCAGTCGCTCTTTGAATAGTAATGGTCTTCCAGGTAAAGGGAAACGCGTCCGTCCTGGCTTAGATTCTCCCCGCTGAATGAATACTGGGGGAAGGGGCAGTCTTTTCTTGCAACAAAGAGGTCGGGATGTTCAATCACCCACTTTCCGTCCATACCGGTGTGGTTTGGAACCATGTCGCTTGCAAGGCGTATTCCCCTCTGCCAACACCTCTGCCTTAGGTTTATAAGTGCATCCCATCCGCCAAGGTTCCATGCAATCTCGTAGTCGTAAAGAGAATATGCAGAAGCAGCAGCCTCAGGATTACCGTTAATCTGTTTGATTCTTCTGGAGGCATAGCTTCTTTCCCAAAGACCAATCAGCCAAAGCCCCGTAAAGCCCTGGTCACGCAAAAGGTCAAGTTCCTCATCAGGAATCTGGTCAAGGCGGTTAATCTCGCGTCCGTATTTTTTGCTAAGCTGGAAGAGCCAGACAAGTACCGTCTTTGCCATAAGAACAACCTTCGGCATCCATTCGCGGTCAGGACTGAACCTTTCGTATTCGCGCATAAGGTTTTCGTAGGAATAAGGAGACATCTCCGCATCCCCACCGTTTGTCGGGTGCCATGCAGCCTTTTCTTCCTCGCTCAAAGTGTCAATTCCTTCAAGCAGGCGGCGAAGCCATTCACCAAGCAAGTCTGCCCAGTAAGTGCGTATGTAGTCCAGCTGCCCCTTTAGAGAAGTTGGGGAAGCCACCACAGGTTCCTTGAGCATGTTGATAAGGTCATTGTTCTTGGGACCAAATTTTGGAAGCGTCAAGAAATATGCCTTTATCTGGTTCCAAGTCTTAATGTAGTTTGCGTTAAGTGCAAGCTTCCTGTCGTCAAAAAGAATCTGGAAGGGATGGAAAGCGGGATTCTCATTTGCAAGATGAAGAAGAATCAGTTCCTCCAAAACCTGCTCACGGTTGCTCCTCTGCTGCCTTGTACCCGTATCGTAAGCGGACTGCATAAGATAGTCCCAGTTGGTAAGCTGCTTCTGGTATACTGCTGTCGGGGGAAATTCATCCATAAACTGCAGCAAAAGCTTGTCTATCTCGTCCTTGCCAAAAATTCTGTCCAATTCAAAAAGAAGGTTCTTAAAGGCGTTGGGATCCTTGTCCCTCCTAAAAAGCATACAAACGTAGTGAAAAATCTCGTCTATAAGCCCCATAGCGTTAAGGCTTCCGGCAGAAACCTGCTTTTCCTTTTCCCCACGGCTTACAAAAAGATCATTCAGCTTTGTCTGAAATTTCTGTACGGCCTTAAGGTTTGCAAAAATAACATTGCCGCTAGAAGCAAAAAGTCCCTGGTCAAAGTTGCACAAATCGCGGACGTTGCGGCTCACGTGGAATTCATTATAAGAAACGGGCCACTTTGTTTTTTCCATTTAGAAATCCTCCTTAAAAAATGCAAGCAGGCACTTTGTCGTCTGCACCCAAGTTAGAAAAATTAACCAATCTATTTGCCGTCGTGGATCTTAACCACTTTCTGAACGCGCTGAATAAATTCTTCGTCTTTCGATAAAGCTTCCACGCTTACGGGCATTCTGTACGTCCAGTTAAAAGAGTTTACGCTTCCGGGAACATTTATGCGCTCCGACTGCGGATCCTCAAGAAAATACTTCTGCTGCAAATACAAATAGTCCTGCAGCGGATTAATGAACAGGGCACTGGCACACTTTGCAGAATTCTCCATAACAAAAGCCGCTGTTTTTTCATCAAAAGGCATGTTCTCCGTAAAGTCTTCAGAAGAAGCATCCACCGCTTTTATAAAGGCCTGAACGCTCTGCTTTTCATCCTGCCACCACTGGCGCACTGTTGAACTGTCATGAACGGATGTAGTAGCAACGCTAAGATTTGGATAATTCTCAAGCGGATAATAAGGCTGCCCATCCTCTTCCCAAAGACGGTTCCAGCGCACAACCTTAAGCGAAAGAATTTCCAGAGCCTGCAAAACTTCCGGCATAACCGCAAGATTAACACCCAAATCCTCCGCACAAGGAATCATTGAGCTTGCATGAACAATCGGTGTAAGAACAGAAAGCGCCTGTGCCTTCCAAAGCTCGTTCTCCTTAACCTTAAGCTCATCAAAAGCCTGCCTTATCTTCTGCTGCTCATCCCAACCCAAACTCTTCCATGCCGTAGAATTCTCATAAGTATAAACAGGAATAAAGTGGTCGTCCTCAATCTCTATAAGACAGCGGTCATTCCATTTATTTTCAAGCGCACGCTTTACGTTAGCATCCTTAGAAATGTCATCGCAAAAATGAACTGAATAAATGTCTCCGGAAACGCCTATTTCCTTCTTAAAAAGCCAAAGCTCCTCCTGCCCAAGCCTGTCCGCAACCACAGACAAAAAGCGGTGGGCCTCACCGTGGTTCCAGGTAATGTCTTCTATTAAACCGGTAGGAATGTGGGGTCTGGAAAGCCAGCGAATCCTTCCGTCGTCAAAGCCAAGCGCATTAAGCTCCTTGCGGGAAATAAAAGCATAAGGCTCCGTGTGACCAAGATAAGCAGAACCTTCCCTGTCCTTTACAGCCCAAATCCTAAAGAAGCCCAAGATGTGGTCAATCCTGAATGCGCTGTAATACTGGGAAGCAGTCTTTATGCGGTTTTTCCACCAGTTAAATTCATCTGCCTCAAGCCTTGCCCAATTGTAAGTAGGAAAGCCCCAGTTCTGTCCGCTCGGGTTTTCACCGTCAGGAGGAGAACCAGCCCTCAAATCCTGGTTAAAGAATTCCGGCCATGCCCAACAGTCCGTACTGTCTTCGTTCATCAGAATCGGAATGTCTCCCTTAAGCAAAATGTCCTTAGACTTTACATAGTCAGCGGCATCCTTAAACTGCTCAGCGGCACGCATCTGGCACCAGACAAAAAAGTTGTGGCTGGACTTTAAAGCCTTGTTCTTAAAGCGAAGCATAATCTGGTCGCGGCTAAGCTTCTGCAAATGCTCATCCCAACTCTTCCAGGAAGCCTGCATTGCAGAATCCTTAAGATTCTTAAAAACGGCATAAGGAATAACCCAGCTGTTTTCCTGAACAAAAGAATCCAATTCAGCCTTAAATTTTATGGCAGCAGCAGAACCGTCCCCCGCATTAACAACATTCACACCGGTTTTGGAAGAAGACTTCTTACCCTCGGCAAGTTTTTCCGCATAAGAATAAAGCAAATGCAAAAGCTTGTACTTTTCCTGGGTAAGCTTGTCGTAGTCAAAGCGGTTCTTGTATTTGTTGGACTTAAGATAGGTCTTGTAGGCAGAAGCAAAAGCCTTGTCGTCCTTCAAAGCCCCCTCAAATTCCGGAAGTGATTCAATACGGATGTAAAGCGGATGCAGCGCAAAAGCAGAAAGCCCAGAGTAAGGGGAAGACTGCGTGCCAGTATCGTTCACCGGCAAAAGCTGAATTACACTAAAGCCGCATGCCTGGCAAAAGTCAGCGAAGGGTTTTAAAGCCATAAAATCACCAACGGCTTCGCAATCTTTTGTGTACAATGCCGCCAGGGGAATAACAACACCGGTTCTCTTTTCCATAATTATTTTCTATTATATCATGACAATAATTAACTTGCCACAAGTTTTTCCATTTTTTGCAAAAAAATTCGTTTTTTTAAGGCTCCTTTTAATATTAAACCAAAATTAAAATGATTTTTACCTCTTTTTCCTTTTGGACGGTACTTTTATGGACGAAGTCCTAATGGCTCTACCATTGTACTCTTTGGCTTAATTCGACCGCCCATGCCTCTGCGCCACCGCCGTTCCGCCCTTCGCCTATTCGGCTCATACCGCTTGCGCGGTACTAAAGGGGCTCCATGGCGGCGTACGATTCAAGAAAATCTAGAATTACTACTTGTTTTTTCTCCAAAATGTGCATATACTAATATCAAAGCAAAGTTAGAGTTTTCATAAAAAGTCATTGTTATTCAAAAAGTGAAAAAATTTTGGAGGTTTTGATTTGACAGGACTTTTTTTTGCTTTGGCTATTACCGTAACTTTTTACTTGGGAACAAAGTTCTTTTTAAAATT
>JAGACC010000269.1 GCA_017614295.1 Treponema sp. | reverse complement strand
TCCTTTTGAAGAAGTCCAAGAATCTCTACAGCAGACATTTGCTTCATCTGTTCAGGCATAAGGACGCATTTTAGTCTTGCGGAAAGTCTTGCCTGCTTTCTTGGCGTAAGGTTCCATATGGGAGACTGAATGTGGTTTCCGTCCATCACCAGAGTTACTACCGGTACGTTCAAGAGTTTTGCAAGTTTTGCAATGGAAAGCGTAAGTGAAGAATTTGTTCCCACGTTTGAATAGCGGGCTTCGGGGTAAATTACCATTATGTCCCCTCTGGAAACAACCTTCTGAATGTTCCTTACAAGGGCAAAGTCGCTTATGAATTTTCTTGTTCCAAGGCAACCAGCCTGGCGGTAAATCCACTCACCGTAACATTCAAAGCCTTCGAGCTCGGAAATATAGTTTGCCCTGCGGGGAAAAAGTGCCAGTGGCGTTACATAAAAATCCATGAATGAATGGTGGGAGCCCAGCACAAGGAAAGGCGGCTTAATGCCCTTCATGCCTTCCTTTGAAATCTTAAGGCGGTACCTTCTTGTCTTAAAAAAGCAGGCAAGCCACATTAGAGGCAAAAGAAAAATGTTCTGCCTTGGCGGAGTCCTTAAGCCGTCAAAGGGAGTAGCGTCTATCTTCTTTTTCTTTCGCGTGCTAAGAGTGCTTTGGTAGTTTCTTGTCATAGCCTTTCTTCCTTATGCAGACAGAAGGGGATTTTTTCCGGCCATGTATTTTCTTATTGCAGGAACAAAGGATAGCCCTGTGTAGAAAAGCATGGTGGCAAGGAAAGATGCTCCGGTTGGAGTAAGGTAAAAGAGGAATGGAATGTGCACGTCGCATGTTACCGGATTGTAGATTGCAAGAGAAACTGCAACCCCAAAGACGATTGCTGCCATGCCAACGAGGTTAACTCCTTTGCTAAAGCGGTAAACTTCTTCATGCCCCTTCATTCCGTATGCAGCACGCAGGTCTATCTTCTGTCTGCGGATAAAGAAGAAGTCAGAAAAGAGGACGGCCGCAAGTGGAGCGTAGATGCAGGCACTAACGGTAAGGAATGCACCAAAGTAGTCAACAACTTTTCCCCAGATGCAAAGAAGTATTCCGTAAAGGGCAAGGAGGACTATGTGAGTGTTATAGCCAACCTTTCTAAAGGCAGACCTTAGCATTACACCGTAAATGTAAGCGCCTACAGCCTGGGTTCCAATGTTTGCAAAGGCAACAAGAAGCAGAGAGCACAAGGCTAAGAGCGGAGAAGCAAGTGTTGCAAGCATAAGGGTTGGATCGTCTATCATCTTGCCGCAAGTGTACTGCATGGCTATTGCCATAACTGCGCCAACCACTACAAAGAATGAACCGGAAAGCCCCTGTCCAAGAACTCCAGCCCAGTAGCCGCCCCTCTCCGTCTTTGCAACACGGGGAATTTCTGCCATTCCGCCAACAAGAGTTATTACGAATGCAAAATTAGCTTCCACGGATATTATGTATGGAATCACATTGTTCTTAAAAGGAGTCTTAGGCCTGTAGCTCATGATGTAGTCAAAAGGAACAGAAGAAAAGCCAACAAATACTACGAATACTCCAACAAGCAAAAGCAGGGGAACCAATATGCGCGTAGTCCAGGTAATTGCGGAAAGCCCCTTGTAAGCTATAAAAGTTCCAAGCGCAACGCAGAAAATTCCAAGCAGCACGTGGGAGATTGGAGGTAGACCAATGCCTGCAAGGTTTGCAAGATTAGCCATGCTGGATGCAAAGAGGTCAGCGCAGACTGCATACCAGGGATAGTTTATAACTATAATGGCAAGAGTCATCACAAGAACACCGACAGGCCCAAGCGCAGATCTAAGCCACACCCAGATGTCTATTCCAAAGCGGACAGAAAGAATAACTGGAAGCTGGTAAATAACAAGCATAAGTATGGCACCCAAAAAGGCACCAATAAGAAGCTGCTTAAAGCCAACAAGAGTCGCAAGATAAGAACCCTGTGTATAGCTCCAGGTTGCAATGCAGTAGCCAGAAAGCACAAGGAAAGCGTCCATAAAGCCGTAAAGCCTTTCTGCCTTCTTTACGGGAAGAACACCAAACATGGCCTCCCTTTCCACCGCACTGTTTTTTGCTGAATTATTTTTCACAGAAGGATCCCCCCGGCAATAAGCCCAATAGTACAAACAAGAGCGACAACTGCTACAGCAATATAGTCTCGCTTAGAAAACCTCTCCGGAAAAACATATCCTTCTTCTTCCATAAGGGCAATGCGACCCTCAAGTTCCTTTTCAAATTCATTCATAAATAAAAGCATAGCAAATTTTACTCCCTGCCGCAAGATTGCATTTTTTTGCAGTATTCCCGTCAGATTCTGAATTCTTTTGATGAAATAATATATGGAGGAAGAATTTGGACACAGCTTCACCACCAAACAGACAGTACAAGGACAGGCTCTTTAAAGCAATATTCGGGCGCGATACAGAAGAAAGCAAGAGGTGGCGGCTTGAGCTCTACAACGCGCTTAACGGAACAAACTACACAGACCCCGACGCACTTGAAGTTAACACGATAGAAAACGTCATCTACATAACCATGCGGAACGACATTTCTTTTCTGGTAGACTCCC
>JAGACC010000268.1 GCA_017614295.1 Treponema sp. | reverse complement strand
TTATTCTTGCATTAATTAATTTTATATCAATAAGTTTTTCAGATTTGTTATTCCCTTTTTTAGCGAGCTTTCGCTATGTCTTTTCTCTAAATGAATCGGAATCTTTACTACCTTCAATTCTTCTTGTAATAATTATATATTTACCTATACTTATATTTTCAGTTGTAGACTTTGTCCTCTGTGCTCTAGGAAAAATAAGGGACTCTGATAATAAACTAATAATAAAATGGTAAAAAACACACATACAGTTTTAACCATGCTAAACGAAGTGCAACATATAAGCATGCTGCACAATCGTTCAGTATGACTATTCAAGGTCGATTCCCATAAGCTTCATGTTCTTGTAAAAGACATCGTTGAATTCCATTTTATTGCTCAAGGCGTCTATGTATTTGCGGCTCCATTCATAGAAGAGTGCATTGTAGCCTTTAAGATATAATGAGGGTTCGCAGGAAGTATTGCTGGTATAAAGGCTGCAGTAAAAATAGTCGTGCGAAAAAATTGCAGGATAAAGCTCCAACATTTCACCTTTATATTTAAGGCAAAGTTTGTCTTCTAAAATGGAGTCAATCTCGTAAACTTCTGTTTTTACATCCACCCATTCTCCAGAATCATCGCTGTAGGAAACTTTTGCAATTATCTTTTTGTCTTTCATTGAAGCAGAAAAACTTCCGTCTCCGCCAAGAGAAGATTCCATAAGACCAAATTCATATTTTCCGTTTGCCCCAAAATTCATAAAACGGAATCCGTTATAAATCCAGGCAAAGCGGGTCAAATAGATTGTCAAATCCGAGTCGGTCCATCCTGCCGTAGAAAAGGGTTTTAACTTATCGGTAAGGTAGCCGCCAAAAACCCAGCCGGTAACACTAGTCTTTTTTTTAAAGGATTCCAAAGGCATAACGATTTTTACCCAGTTGGAAGATATTCCGTCTATTGTAACCTTAGGGCCAAGTTCAACAACTTTAACTTTCATTCTGTCGTAAACTACGCCAATCTTATTTGCGTTCAAACTTGCATTATCACGGACGCGCAATCCGGACGACGCCTCTACATACTTATAGCCCTGCGCAAAGCAAGCACAAGCCGCCGCTAAAAAGACCGCAAGAACAAAACAATACTTTTTCATAATCACCTCAAAAAAAGTATAGCGGCTTTTTAGAACTTGTACAATAATATCTTTGCGCTCACCACAGCATACAATTTTTTTAGCTTTTACAAAAAAAAATCCCCGTCAGCATTGCTTTTGCTGCGGGGAAGAATTTGTGCTAATCAATTTTTTTAGAAAGAACCGTGGCTTCCTCCGTGGGTGTGGCCGGAAGAGCTTATGTGGGTAGAAGAATGTGAATATCCTCCGCTAAAGGAACTGCGGTTTGAAGTTTCTGTCGGGCGAAGGGTTCTGTTTGTTTGCGTGCGGATAAAGCGGTCGGCTGTGTTTCCTGTTGCACCGGAAAGTTTTTCGTAGCCGGATGCGTTTGTTCTTTCCACGACTGTGCGGTACTTGCTTCTCTTTGCGGAAGAGCCAAGCCATGAAGAGATTAAGCCTATCAAAGCGGAGATTCCTGCCCATATAGGATCAAGCGGACCTTTCTCTGTTTCTGCTCCAGATGAATGACCTTGTCCCCCCCCTATGCCGTCTTCTCCGGAAAGGGTTTCTTCAGAAGGCACTCCCCTGGAAAGATAGTATTCGCAGCTCTGGGCAAAAGCATCGAATGCTCCAGCATAGTCACCAGCCTTAAGGTAGGGCATCATCTTTCCGCTTATCTGATTCTGTCTCCAGTCAGAAAATATCGTGATTGTGTCGTGACCGCTTGTGGATATAGCCCATTCCCTTTCTGCCATGGTGATAAGGAAAAGGATTCCCTCTTTCTCTGAACCCTGACCATAGAAATTGCTGTCAAAATAGTCATCCGCATAGGCCGTAACATTTGAACCTGATATGCTGGACTTTGTAACAAGAACAACGTCGCAATTGTAGCGTGAACTAATTGACTTAAGATTTTCTTCCAAAGCATAAGCCTGGGAAGAAGAAAGAAGACCTGCTTCGTCCACCACAAGGGATGCAGAAGAAGAGGATGCAATGTCGTCCTGAACAACTTCCACAATTCCGTCGCTTTCCGTCTGGGCAAAAAGTGGAAGGGTTGCAAAAGATGCAAAAAGAACCAAGCAGAATATATTCAAAAATTTCTTCATATTAAATTCCTCCGTAGCGAACCGCTAGAATTTTAGCAGCAGTTTTACGGCATAAGCAACCGCGGCAATTACTACAGCCTTTATCAAGACAGACAGGGTAAACTTCTTCTTGTCTTCAGGAAGAACACCGGCAACCTTTCCGGTCTGACCGTTTATTACTACGTTCCAAGCCTTGTCGTTGTAGCGCTCCGTAAAGAACCATACCGGCAAAAGGCAGTACTTGTGGCTAAGATTGCTAACCCTTTCCGTGTGGTTTGTAATGTTGTTGGATGAATACTCCGTTATGGAAGAAGTTAGAGCATCGTATACAGAAGTTGCCATTCTTTCCTTTGCCTTTGCAAGACACTGGGGAACATAATCTTCTTTATATGATTCAGCAGCAAAACCGGCAAGAAATCCTCCCGCATAGGGTTTTAGTCCCTTCGTGTCAAAAGGCTCTATGGATTCCATAAGAACATTGTTTGCCTTGTCCGTGCAAAGGGATGGAATGTCTGCAACTGGAAGGTTCATGTCGCGGTCAATCTCGTATTCCTTTGTTTCCGTGTAGTCATACTGCTTGTCCGACCACCTGCGCCCAACCGAATATCCCATACCCGAAACATGGGAATAGGCTGTTCCGCTTACAAGGAAAAACGGTACGTAGACGCCTTTTATTTCGCTTATGTTCCTGTTGTCCTTAAAGATTTTTGGAGCAAGCCAACGGGTCTTTATGTGTTCCTTATAGATATTCTGAGCCTGTTCCTTGGTAATCTTAAATGGAATTACACCGTCCGGCTTTTTTCCACCGGCAAACTGTCCGGTCATTACAACATTGTTTCCGCAATAAGGGCACTTGCTAGAAACTGTGTTTTCTTCCGCAACAATTTCTGCACCGCATGATTTGCAGGAATAGGTCTTAAGGTGCTCAATCTCTTCCTGGGTATAGTTTCCTGAATCGGAAGCAGAGGAATTTTCGGCAGAGGAAGCTGATTCAGCAGATTCATTTTCCTGGCTTTCCTCTTCATCTTCCAGGGCATCTGCGGCTAATTCAGTTGCACAGTATGGACACCTAAGTTTTTGGGTCGCTATGTTAAATTCCATCATGGCACCGCAAGCCGGGCATTCGTATTCTTTTAACTTGGCCATTAAAAAACTCCTATAAGTGAAAGTTTAACATCAAAATATAAAAACTTCAAATAAATTGAAGGATAAATCCAGCCCTAAAGCCAGAGCTCTTAAAGCTACAATCCCTTTGCCCATACGTAGGTACTAAGGTAGGGATCGGGTTTTACAACGTTGTCGCTTCTCCAAACTTCGTCTATAAGCCCCTTTGCATTCACCCTGCCAATGCGCACCTGTTTTTTAAGATGCTGGTTTTCTCCATCTATGGTAACACACCCCTGAGGAGCGTCATAAGAAAGCCCCTTTGCAGCCATGCGCACGTCTTCAACGTTAAAAGTTCCGGCTTTTTCGCATGCAGCCGCCCACAGATAGACCGCCGTGTAAGCAGCTTCCATTGGGTCTCCTATTACGCTTTTTTCCCCAAAGCGCTTCTTGTAGCGGGAAACAAAAAGATGGTTGTGGAAGGATGATATTGTCTGAAGGTAGCTCCAAGAAACATAATTACCTTCCAGCAAATCCGCACCAATGTAGCTAACCTCGCTTTCCGAAACAGAAAAACTCATCACGGGAATTTTACTTGCACTTATGCCGGCAGCCTTTAACTGGGCAAAGAAAGCCTTGTTGGAACTTCCGTTAAGTGTGTTCAGTATTACGCTTGGTTTGGAAGCCTTTATCTGTTTTATAACGTCGCTAAAGTCCTCGCACTCCATGTCCACATAGCGCTCCCCTACGCACTTGCCCTTGATGTGGGAAAGATAAGCCTTTACCATTGCACCTGTTGTTCTGGGGAATACGTAGTCGGAGCCAACAAGGAACACCCTCTTTCCAAAATTCCTTAGGCAGTAGTCTACGGCTGGAATAACCTGCTGGTTTGGAGCGGCACCCATGTACATGATGTTGGGACTTGCCTCTAGCCCTTCGTACTGGAGCGGATACCATAGAAGCCCAAAGATTTCCTCTTCCTCCACAACAGCCTTTACTTCCTTGCGGGATGCGGATGTCCAGCAACCAAAGATTGTGGAAACCTTGTCTTCCGTAAGCATCTTTCTTGCCTGTTCTGCAAAGCGGTGGGGATTGCTCTCTCCGTCCAGCTGAACAACTTCGATCGTGTGTCCAAGAACTCCGCCGGATGAATTTATTTCGTCTATAGCCATGCGCTCAATATCGCAAACAGGAGTCTCGCTCTGAGCCATTGGTCCGGTAAGCGAATGAAGCAGGCCAACCTTTACGGTAGGTTTTTCTTCCACCTTCTTGCAGCCGGAAAGAAGCAGCGCAAAAAGAGCGCAAACTGCAGCAATGTTCCTTTTCATCAGTCTTCTCCCATGATAACGTCGTAGGTGGTCATAAGCCCCTTGCCCTTTATGTCACATTCAATTGGTCCCGAGAATTTTATGTCCGTGTCCTTGAGCCTTTCGTAAACAGCAGCGGAAACCCTTATTCCTCCCGGTGAACAGGCAGACTCCATGCGGCTTGCAACGTTAACGGTATTGCCCCACACGTCGTAGATGAACTTGGTCTTGCCTATAACACCCGCGCTTACAGGCCCACGGTTAAGGCCTATCCTCATGTTGAACTTTATGCTTGAATTCATGTTGTAGTCCTTGAGGTCGCGGTACATGCCCTTTGCAAATTCTACCATTATACGCGTGTGGTTTTCGTTACGCTCCGGAAGTCCGCAGGCAGCCATGTAGGCATCTCCGATGGTCTTTATCTTTTCTACCCCCATGCGCTTGGCCCTCTCATCAAAGCGGCTAAAGAGGTCGTTAAGTGCGTATACAATCTCTTTTGCAGTATGCTCGCTGGAAGTCTTAGTAAAGCTTACGATGTCCGAGAAAAGCATTGTTGCGTCAGCAAAGCTTTCGCCTATTGCGCGGACCTCGTTCTTAAGCTCCTTTGCAATCTTTTCGGGAAGAATGGCACGCAAAAGCTGGTCAGATTTTTCCTTTTCAACGGCAAGTTCCTTGGTGCGCTCCTTGACAAGACCTTCAAGCCTTATGTTCTCCAGGGTAACGGCGCGTTCCTTAAGGTAGAATATGGTAATGACTCCTGTAACGAACAAGAGCGTGCAGACAATCCAGAACCAGTCCGTCTGCCAAATGTAAGGCTTCTGCAAAAAGAGCATGGTCTCCGCCTTGTCGGACATGATTCCGTCTCCGTTTATTGCAGAAACCTTGAATGTATAGCGGCCAGGCTTTAGGTTGGTATAAGAAACTGACCTCTCCGTATTGGGAGTAGAAAATTCATCATCAAAACCGGAAAGC
>JAGACC010000267.1 GCA_017614295.1 Treponema sp. | reverse complement strand
TTCCATGTCGTAGGTAACGCGGGTCTTTAGGCGCTCTGCTTCCAGCATCTTGTTCTGTCCGCGCAGTTCTTCCACGCGTTCGTTAAGCTCTGCAAGGATTCTTTCCCTGGCAGTGCCAAGCATGTCTTTTGGAACGACAAAGTGTTTTGCAGGGAAGAGGTTCAGCTCGTCAAGTTCTTCTATTGTATTGCCGTTCATTACGTCGTAGCGGCGGATTCTTGAAACTTCGTCAAAGTCTAGCTCTATGCGGTAGGCCTGGTCGGTTTCCATGTAGGGCGGAAAAACTTCCAGCGTGTCTCCCTTAATGCGGAAGTTGCCCCTATCCAAAACCATGTCGTTTCTCTGGTACTGAACGGAAACAAGTGACGCTGCAAACTTTTTTATGTCCAGCATCTGTCCCTTTTCCACGTGAACCTGCATTTCCTTGTAGAGGTCCGGCATGCCAAGTCCGTAGATGCAGGAAACGGTTGCCACTATGATTACGTCTCGTCTTTCCATTAGGGCGTAGGTTGCGGCCAAACGGAGCTTGTCTATTTCTTTGTTTACGGATGCGTCTTTTTCTATGTAAAGGTCTCGGGCTGGGACATAGGCTTCCGGCTGGTAGTAGTCGTAGTAGCTTACGAAGTATTCCACTGCGTTGTTGGGGAAGAAGGTTTTAAATTCGCGGTAGAGCTGGGCGGAGAGGGTCTTGTTGTGGCTTATGATTAGAGTTGGGCGCTGCCACTTTTCTATGATTTTTGCCATGGTAAAAGTTTTGCCGCTTCCGGTAACACCCTTTAGCGTCTGGTAGCGGTCTCCGCCTTCCAGTCCCTTTACCAAAGCATCTATTGCTTCCGGCTGGTCACCGCTTGGCTCGTAGTCGCTTACAACCTTGAATTTGCGCATGGAACGCTCCTTGTTTGCAGATTTCTCCCATTGTATAACAAAGCTTTCTTTTTTGGAATAGAGCTGTTTTTTTAACTTCTTTTAATTCTGGACGGTGCTTTTTAGGACGAAGACCTGCTTGCTCTACCTGATATTCCCTGGCTAACTCGACCGGACAAAACTTTGCGTCACCCGCTTTCCAGGGCTCCGCCTCCCGGCTCCGGCCCGCCTCCGGCGGTCTTGCCTACGGCAACCCTTCCAATCGGGCGTATGTTGGTGCGGCTTCGCTTTGCAAAGAGGAAAAATCACGACAATTCAATGTCCGTAGATGAATATGTTCGCAATATGCGCAAGGGGCGGCAGTTTGATATTTGACAGTGATGTTTTGCCACGCCCATCAAGTTGGTGCAAGCTTAAAATTGCCAGAGGCTGCGTGGTACAAGACGTCTATGGCGTAGACGGCTCCTAGGGCAAAGCTTATGCAGAGGAAGGCCCTCTTAGAAAGCCTTCGCCTTACGGAAAGGACAAAGGGCATAACACCATAAATTAGAAGCAGGGCAAAAAAGCAGAAGATTGCGGCAGACCTAAAGCAAACGTAGCCGTCCAAGTTCAAGAAGTTCCAGGGTTCTGTGGTGTAGTCCCAGAGGCGCAGATTCAAAACCTTAAGCAAAAAAAGTCCGGTAAAGTATTCAAGAACGGCTGCAGCTATTCCTCCTGCAAAAAAGACAAGGACAGGATGCTTCTTTAGCGGCCAGCAGGTAACAAGCATCAAAAGTCCGCCAAACCCATAGACCGGAATCCAGGGGCCAAGTGAAGTTCCACGGTTAATCCAGCGTCCCAGGGCTATGCGGTAGAAAATCAGTTCGTAAATCCAGCCCCCGACCGCGCAAAAAATCATCACTAAGACAAGTATTGCCACGCTTTCGGTGACAGAGCGTTTTTCATTCTGTTCCATAATATTAATTTCGGCTGCAAAAGAGGTTTACAGAAGAGAGTTTTTAGCCGGGATTGGAGGGGTTGCAAAGCAAGTACCCGAAGGGTACCGGCCAGAGGGTAAGCCCCGGAAAGCCCGTAACACGATGAATCCCGAAGGGGCAGTAATACCCAGAAGTCCGCTCCAAAAAATCAAAAAACTACCCTTTTTGATAGGTTACTTTACCTTGTTTTCTACTATACTGTATGGTAGAATAAATTGTGTCCTTTTTTATATATAAAATGGGAGTATAGTGTATTTTGAAAAAATTGTTTGGGTGTCTTTGCATACTATTAGTTTCTCTTTTTAGTGTATCATTATGCACATCATGCAACACATCTTTTAGCGACTCCTTCAACGAACCGGTTCCTGAATATTTTGACTACTGGAGCAGCACCTGCCAGGTGGGCAAGGTTGAATACGCTTCTTCCCATACAGACATTAACGGCACACCCAATCTTTCTGCAAAGGGCAACGTAGAAATAAACTTTCTTGTAATAAACCCAAAGTCATACAGGCTTCTATGCAAAACTGGCACACCCTGCTTTGCTTTTAAAAAGGCATCTGGCGATCCGGTAGAATACAGCGAATATTCAGAAACCGTCATTGATTCAACAAAGATAAGGATAAGGGCAAAGTTTACGGACGAATCCGAGGGCGAAAGCATAAAGCTCTCCGGCTGCCTTTGGCCAGAAAACCGCATGCAGTTTGAAGAAGAAGACCTTAGGGCACAAAACCCGGACCTATTTTTTAGCGCAACATTTGTTCAAAACACACCGCCGGACGATATCATGAACCTGTATGTTCCAAGCGGCTACTTTCCTGGAACAGAAAAGCATTACGTTTCTTTTGACCTGCCAACGGAAAACCCCAACCGCAACAACGGCTCTTCGTACGAAATATGCTACTACCT
>JAGACC010000266.1 GCA_017614295.1 Treponema sp. | reverse complement strand
TTTTACAGAATGCCTTTTTTCTGCGGCTCAAACTTCCATGAATCAATTTGAGTCGCGATTCTTTGGAATGTCAAAAAGCTTTTTCTCTTGCCGTGTTCTTCATGGGAAACGCGTAAAGAATATATATATTCTGCCCCAGGTTCAAAATAACTCACTCTCTGTAATTTTAAGTAATCCTCAGAAAACAGAAGCAGAGATAAAATTTCTAAAATAAACATTATTAATTTTCTTTTCATTTTATTAGCCCTACAGCAGTTAATGCAATGTTACAGGAATTCTCAATTTTCGACAAGATTTATGCTCATATATGAAGAATCCGTACACTTCTTTGTGTTTGCAAATCGGGTGTTACCAGCCGGCAAAAATTGAAGTATATTCACCCTTAAGCGTAGTTACAATAAAGTCTATATCTAATTGCTTTTCTTCTTCATTATCAAAATGATAGATAATTCTCACTTTAAATGGAAATTCATCACCAACTTTTTTATTTTTAAATATTTTCTCAAAATTAGTTTCTGGCCATAGCTTTGATTTATCTTTCCAGTTTTCAGGTTTTGCCTCCCAACCGTTCATCCAATAGTAAGTTCCATTGGTTATCCAGCCGTCTTTATAAACATCCATTGAAATAATGTCTGGAGAAAGCTTAAATTTTACATCTTCCAACTGTATGATTTCTTTTTCTTCATAAATGTATGCAATTTTTTTTACATATAAACTGGAATAATTCTTTTTTGTAAGGAATACAGGGAAAAACTCTGCCTTAAAACTATTTCCGGGCTGCCTAAAGAGGACATTAATTTCCGGAGTTTTTTCAGTTGCTAAATCACAGGCTTTATCTGCAGCACCCCAATAAAAATTTTTATTTACGTTATGAAAAGAAAATACAAGCCGTGGATAAAAAATCCCAGCCCCGAATGCAAACATTTCTGGAACAACAATAAACAATAGTACAACAATGCAGAATAATTTATTTCTAATAGAGCGAATTTCCATTACGATTTTCCTGCATTGTATGTTACCTATTGTCTTCTTCTTCTTTCCTTAACGGATAACGGGATGCGGGGTGCGATTCATCCGTTCGGAGAAGACCCCGGCGTTTCGTGTCTTTTGTAAGGGGAATGCAGTTCTTGTCATCCTTATCGATTATGCCAAGAAAGTCTTTGAGGATTGATACTACTTCAATCATTATCGCTCTTCTCCTTGGAAAGCTCCTTACAGCCTATTTCTTCTTTAAACTGCCGTTAAGGAAAAGCTCATCCTCGTACCATTCAATCCTTAGGCCAAAGTATTCCTCGTGGTAACCGGGAGCCGTTATGTGGAAGCGGTGGACAGTTCCCGTCAAGAGGCTTTCTGCAGGAAGTGATGCCAGGTCCTTTAAGCCCTTGGGGGTTTCCACCATGAACTTGCACTGTTCGGTTATGTCTTCTCCGGTCTGAGCGTCTATGGCATTTGTACGAACCTTAAGGTAGCGCCTTGCATTCTTTAGGAAGTTGAACTCAAGAGTCTGGGCTTCTTTTCCTACGGTTATGCTGTTCCACCAGATGTAAGGGCCTTCTACTATCTTTACGCGGTAGTCACCCGGCTTTAGGTATACAGGCTTTGTAACAACCTTTACGTTCTTGCGGTTCTGCTTTTTTGCGCCATCTTCTTTTTCTTCTGCAGCACCCTTTATAGCCTTTGGGGTGTAGAAATCGCGGATATTGTTGCTCATGGCAGGAAGCTTGTAGGCTTCGTCCACCAGAGGAATTTCCTTGTTGTCGTTCACGTAGAAGAATGCCCTGGCTGGAAGGTCTGTATCCGGCAAGTTGTTTTCCGGCATTTCCATCGCCAGGGAAACAGGCGTGTACCAGTGCCTCAAGACCGTGTTCAGGAAGAATTTGGAGAACCAGCCCGCAGCAACAAGTCCCATAACGGCAAGTACCGCCACAACGATAAGGGAATTTCTTACGGCTTTGTGGTGCCTTGTCTGGTATGACTGAGGAAGCTTTATTTCCTTTGTTGCTATAACAGCCTGAGCAAGATTTACGCGGATTGCATGCTGGTCATATTTCTTAAGGTAGCGCTTTATCTTCTTTATTACCGGGTCAATGGACTGGAAGCGCTTCGTCTTGTCTGCCCTCATCATTTTTTTGATAAGCGAACTTACAAAACGCGGAAGTTTGGGTGCAAAACGCTCCGGTGGCTCGTAGTCTCCCTTTCTTATTGCCTGAAGAGTGTCAGAAGACATGTCTCCCTTGTAGGGCTTGGTTCCGGTAACCATCTCGTAAAGCATAATTCCCATGGAATAGATGTCTGCCCTCTGGTCTACGGAACTTGAGTCGTCCAGCTGCTCCGGTGACATATATGCGGGTGTTCCAAGCTTTGCGCCTGTCATGGTAATGCCCTCTTTTACGGGTGCCACAACTGTTGCGTTGGAGTCTGCCGGCTTTTGCTTGGATGCGGAGTCGTTTTCTTTTTCACCGCTTGCAATGCCAAAGTCGGAAAGCTTTACCTCTGCCCTTCGAGAAATAAGTATGTTGCCGGGTTTAATGTCTCTGTGGACAATACCCTTTGAATGAGCGTGCTTTAGTCCGTAGCAGGCATCAAGAAAAATAAGAAGTGCAAGCTGTGGGGAAAGTGACTGCTGCTTTTCCAAGAGTTTGTCCAAAGACATGCCGTCTACAAATTCAAGAACGATGTAGTCATTCCTTGCCTCTGTAAAAAAGTCAAACATGCGGACAATGTAGGGGCTGGACAAATCCATAAGAATCTGCGCTTCCCTCTTGAACCTTTCACGTATGGAGCTGTTTCCCGTGCGGAGTGTCAGCTTCTTTATGATTACATCGCGGCGGAGAGAAGGATGGACAGCCTTAAAAACCGCACCCATACCGCCTTGAGCAATCTGGTTGATTATCCTGTACTTGCCGATTACATCAGGAGTTGGTGTGGAAGACCTTTTTGGCATACTTTGAATTGGCATATTTATGACTCCAAAAACAAAATGAGTTTTCCTTAGATTACGGAAACAATATCACGCTCACACTTGAATTCACGGCCGGGACAAAGCAGGGCAACATTCATCTCTTCCGGATTGTGGAACTGAACAAAATGCCCCTCCTGCCGCAAAAGAAATTTTTCGGGAACAGGACGGTGTCCTCCAAACCACAAGGCTTCCTTCTTTCCTGCCTTGGGGTTAAGCTCCTTGAACTGTTTTTCCACGCTGTCCTTCTGGGCTTCGTCGTTTGCAGTCCATGTAAAACCGAGTATAAGGTCACCATGGTCATGGTAATTGATTATGTCGTTTCTTTTATAAGCCGAAAGCGGTTCAGCATGGCTTACGCAGAAGTCCGGGAATACAGCAACGATGGGCAGAGACTTTTCAAAGCAGCTGAGCATGTGAAGCGTAACGTCCCCGTATTTTTCGTACACGAAGTCGCGGACCATCTCCCCTTCCATGGCAAACTTAAGGAAGCCGTGGTCGCCGTGCCCCTCAGAGTTCATTATGTTCTCGTGGTTGCCCTTTAGAAAGTGGAAGTTGCGCGGGAAGGCATTCTTTAGCTCCATAACGCCCATAACAGCGGCAAAGTTTTCCCTCATCTCATCGCACATTTCTGGACTTACGGAATCTCCGTTCATCCACTTTTCGTAAGAGGTACGCCACCTGTTGTAAGCCCAAGACGTGTTTTCCGTATGCCATACGTCGCCAACGCAGACAACCATGACAAGCTCCCTGTTTAGGGCATCAAGCACGTCACCGTCAAATTCCTTTTCCGTATAAATCCCCGACTTTTGCAGCACATCGCTACCAAGCAGGGAAATAAGGAATTCTGGGCGGGCATGAATGTCCGGAACAAGGATTACGGGAATCTCTTCTTTAGAAAAGTCCAAGAGTCCACCCGGCTTCTTTTCCGCTGAATAGGGACGGTATTTCTTGTCCTCTGCCTCCAGCAAAGAAACGGTCCGGTCTGCAATAGCGTTTAAACTTTCCTCCGTGGGAAGTCCGTCTGCATCGCGGTAAGAGATTAGTCTTGAACGTAAATTTTCCAGTTCTTCGTTAGAAAGCATCTGATGCATGTTTCTACTAAGAAATAACAAGCTCGGAAGAACCTATCCTAATCTTGTCGCCGGAGTTAAGGCGCACATACTTGTCAGGAAGAATTCTTGATCCGTTCAGGAAGGTTCCGTTCGTACTGCCTTCATCCTTAAGGAAGTATTCGTCGCGGATTTTCTGAATGATGCAGTGGTGTCGGCTTGCAAGCTTGCTGTCGATTACAACGGTATTGTCCGGTTCGCGGCCAAAAGAAATCTTTGCAGCAAGATCAATTTTTTTCTTGTTAAAAACCAAATAGGAAACCTGTTTTGATTCCGCAATTTTGTTCAAATGCTGTCCAATAGGACTGTCGTTAACAATAGTAGTTTCTGCCATAATGATTATATTATACAACACATTTAAAAAAAAGCAAAGAAAAATTTACTCTTTGAAATTTCCAGGATTTTCTGGACGAAGTTTTCTGGACGAAGTCCTATGGACGAAGTCCTAATTGCTCTACCAGCTTGTTTTTTTGGCTAACTCGACCGGGTAAGT
>JAGACC010000265.1 GCA_017614295.1 Treponema sp. | reverse complement strand
CCTATATAGTAATTGCCAAAATTTTTAAAAAGAGGAAGTTTTTGAGGAAATTTGTGAAAAAAAGTGAATTTTTTTATGGATTGCCGCGCTGCGCTCGCAATGACGAAAGATTGCCAGTTTTTTTATAAAACTTATACATCTCCTCAGTTGCCAGCGACATTTTTGTTACAGAAAAATCGGTGCCAACGGGGTAGGTGTAGAGAGTATCATTGATTGTGTTTAAGTCAACGCAGTCGGTTTTTTTGCCAAGGTAGTCGTATTCTATGTGGACGGAATACTGCGAGGCTGCTGGAAGCTTAACCTCATAAGGCTGACCTTCGTATTCGCCGGTCAGAGTAAAGCCTGACATGTCGTGAGTTAGGGTTGCCATGCCAATGTCTATGTAGCGGTCGGCATTTGGGAGGGCATCTACCTGGGCCGGACCTGACCAGTGATATGTTCCGGTTTCTACTTCTTTGCGAACCTGTTCACGTTCCCATTCGTACCAGTCTGGGATGTGTGAAAATTCTGTGGCGCCCTCTTTTGCGTGGAGTTCTCCAAGCTCGGTCATTTCCCATTCTTTGCCGCAGTGATTGCAGCGCAGGGTGGTGCCGCTGGAACTCATTTTATATTCAGTGTTGCAGGCCGGGCATTTGTACAAAACCTTGTGCAGTCCCTTTGCACGCTGAGGGTAGGTGATTTTTATATTGTTTTCTTTTTGCCACTTAAAATCGTCGTAAATAAATTCTTCTTCAATTCCCTTCATGATTTGTGTGTGGTCAAGCGAGGCAACCTGGTCTGCAGTAAAAAGACATTTCATTGTAGCCTGTGTTCCGCGTACCTTGTGGTCTGGCAGATTCCAGAAAGGCGAGTTCACATGATGTCCGTGACAGATTAAATTTACAACAGGCACTTTGAGAATCTTTACAAGCTTGCCAAGAGATTCAGGCAGCACGGCAGTTGTACCACAAAGCGAGTAACGCGCCTCCGGGTAAATTACAGCAATGCTTCCGCGGTCAACAACATATTTAAGCTGGCGGACAAGCGTAATATCATTAGTAAATTTTCTTTTACAGATACAGCCAATCAGTCGGAGCAGCCATTCGCGTTTCCAAAAGCCGTCGATTGCAACAACATAATTTGCCCTGTGCGGAAAGATTGCTTTAGTTGCAACTTTAAAATCCATAAAGGCATTATGATTACACAAAAGCAGGTAGGGCGGTTTAATGCCTTTCATGTTAATTTTTGTAAGTTTGTTTTTGTGCGAAATTACATCAGGAAAAGAAAGCAGCCATGCAAGCGCCAGAAGATGCATCTTCTTAGGTTTTTTGGCCATGTCAAAGCGAGGGATGTCGTCGAGCATAAAAATTCTCCTTCTATTATTGTAACACATATTAGTTCATAGTAAAGATAATGTTCTTGCAAGCGATTAATTCTTGACAAATTTGAAATAAGCGCACAGTATTAACTTAGAGGTGATTTTATGTTGCAAAGAATAACTATAAAAAAAATAATTATTTCCTCCATTTTAGTTCTGATTTTTTCTTGCACATTATTTGCTCAGCAGGAAAGTACACAAAGAGTTGTAGTTGAAGGTGATACCGGCTCCATTGTTGGCTCGTCTTCGCAGGAACAGGGCCAAGTTCAGGAACAACAAAAAGAAGAGACAAATCTATTCCCTTTCTTTAAAAAACGGGCAAGGCCGCAATTTGATTTTTCTTATTATCTTGGTACGGATTATACTTTTTCATTAGATATGCTTTTGTATCAAAATGTTCCTTTCTACCAGACTTTAAAAGTTGGTGACAGTCCTTTTACTGAAGGCTTTTCAGATAAGATTGGTTCCAACGGTCATTTTTTTAGGGTAACAAATGTTTTTGAATGGCGGAAGGAAAAGCTTTCTTTTTCATTGTTTGCAAATCTTGTATTGAATTATATTCCAACCTTTGTAAAAGCTTCTGTCATGTGGGTTCCTGCATGTCTACAGGGAGCATTGGGTTGTGCCAGTGGAATCTGGGCTTTGTGGAGCGGGGCACTCACAGGCACCTGGATGATTGTAAACTTGGCAACATGTTTCCTGATTCCTATTGTTGGTACTGTTATTTGTGCTACCGGCTGCGCAATTTGTCTTCTTGCGGTTCCTCTTTCTATGACACTCTTTGCACTGCCAATGACTTCTGTCGCGGGTAGTATAGATTATCATCCGTATATGACCGATTTGTTTGATACCAAGGTGAGTCTTGGTCTTGATATTGACTGCTACCGTGGAATTCTTCACGGAGGTTTTGCGGGTGTGTATGCCCAGGGCGAAGCGAGTGTAAATTATAAAATATTCCGCGCATATACTCAGCTTGGTTACAGAATTGATATTATAAATGTTCTTGCTTCTATTCAAACTAAAAAGGGAACTGTTACAGACCCATGCAGATACGTTCCGGCACCTTATGTAAAAGCGGGAATTGCATTTAAGATAAAGTAGTCTTTGGAGAACTGTCTACCCCTAACCCAAAAAGTGCGAAGTCTGCGCGAGCGGGGTCATCAGGAAAAATTTCTTCCATTTTCTTTGTTAGCTCAATTGCAGTTTTACGAGAAGCCGTTGCATTTGGCGGGAGTAGTCCCAGCTTTTGTGCCTCCTGCATAACATGAACATCAAGCGGAATAAGTAAATCTGCGGCGGGGTACCATTTCCAAAGCCCCAAGTCTACCGGTGAGTTTTGTCTTACCATCCAGCGCAGGAACATGTGGATTCTTTTGTTTGCACTGGAACGGCCTTTTGGCACAATGCTGCTTTTTGGAAAGCTCTGACCTATAATGTCAGCAAGATGTGGCGCAGGCTCTTTTGTCTTTGACTCCTGCCAGCGTGTTTTAAAAAATTCACCCATTGTTTTTGAAGTGGTCAGAATTGCTGCCAGTTCATCAAAAAAAATCTGCATGTCGTCGTAAGAATAAAATCGGTAGAATTTTTTACTGCCTTTTGGAAAGTCTTTTTTATATGCACCGGATTTCAACCACGCAGAAATGCAGCCTGAACTCTTGTCAGCCTCTTCAAGAATCTGTTTGATTTTTGGAATGAATTGAGTGCGGCTTCCAAAGGCCAGCATGGCAGCAATAAAGGAAGCGGTTTCTATGTCTGCGGTTGATTTTTTATACCAGCCCAAAAACTGAGAAGGATCTTCATCGCAAAAAGAAGCGGTTTCGTATTTATTTGCTAAGGAGACTAATAACTTCTTCAATGCTTTTTCCTGTTTCGCGGGCAATTCGTGCAAGGTCTTCGTATTCATATTTCTGCCGTTCAACTCCAAAGCCATTTGCTTTTTTTACGCGCACCGGGCCAAATTCTGTTTGAACAGTTTCTATAGTTCTGTCCAGGGCATAGCGCTGACTTATGTTCTGGCGTACCCCAAGAGTTGTTGTGTGCTTGAAAATTGCTTCAAGAACCTTCTGTTTATTTTCTTCAAGACACATTACACAAAGCAGATTTCCGGGGCGCGACTTTTTCATTGT
>JAGACC010000264.1 GCA_017614295.1 Treponema sp. | reverse complement strand
GTGGATCTTTTCGCGCCTATCGGAAAGGGCCAGCGTCTTTTGATTGTTGCCCCGCCAAAAGCCGGTAAGACAATCCTTATGCAAAAGATTGCAAACGCAATCACATCCAACAATCCGGAAGTCTACCTCATCGTTCTTCTTATAGATGAACGCCCAGAGGAAGTTACGGAAATGGAGCGCAGCATAAAGGCAGAAGTCATTTCTTCCACATTCGACGAACAGGCCACCCGCCACGTTCAGGTTGCGGAAATGGTTCTGGAAAAGGCAAAGCGCCTTGTAGAGCACAAGAAAGACGTAGTAATCTTCCTGGACTCCATAACACGCCTTGCACGCGCATACAACCAGACTGTCCCAACATCCGGCAAAGTATTGAGCGGTGGTGTTGATTCAAACGCCCTGCACAAGCCAAAGCGCTTCTTTGGTGCCGCACGCAACGTAGAAGAGGGTGGTTCACTTACAATCATCTCTACATCCCTCATAGAAACCGGAAGCCGCATGGACGAAGTTATCTTTGAAGAATTCAAGGGTACCGGTAACAGCGAAATAGACCTGGACAGAAAGCTTGCCGAACGCAGACTTTTCCCCGCAATCAACATCAAAAAGAGCGGTACAAGAAAGGAAGAGCTTTTGCTTACGGAAAACGAGCTGCAGAAGATGTGGGTCTTGCGCAAAGTGCTTAATCCAATGGAAGACGCGGACATCCTTGAGCTTATCATGGACAAGATGAAGAAGACCAAAGACAACGATGCCTTCCTTGCCAGCATGAACGCCGGAACAGCAGGAATGTAATAGATGTATTGACTATTTCAATATTTTTCTATATATTTATAGAACTTAAATTTAGAACTTGTGGTATTGACTTGATTACTAACGGTGAGGGAATGATACGGGTTTCTAGGTTTTTACAGCGTAAACACCGTAGGGCTAACCGGGTTTTCTTCAATATCGGGCAAGTATAGGAGTAAAATCATGAAGAAGGGAATTCACCCTGAGTATCAGATGACAAAGATTACTTGCATTTGTGGCAACGTAATCGAGACACGCTCAACAGTAAAAGACATCCATGTTGAAATTTGTTCAGCATGCCACCCGTTCTTTACAGGCAAGCAGAAGCTTGTAGACACTGCAGGACGTATCGACCGCTTCAACAAGCGCTATGGTATGAAGTCTGCAGAAGGCGCTTCAGCAGAAAAATAAGTCTTAGCCTAAGACAAAAGGTCTTTTTCTAGGGCCAAAAAAAAGCCGGTTACCATTCAAGGTTAACCGGCTTTATTATTTTACGGAAATCCTTAGCGCTTCTTTCCAAAGAGTCTAAGAAGTGAAAGGAAGATGTTTATAAAGTCAAGGTAAAGCTGCAAAGCTCCGTAGATGGAAATCTTTTTGTAGGCGTCAGAACCGTCGTCGTGGGATCCAATCATTGCAATCTTCTGTGCATCGTAAGCCGTCAATCCCGTAAAGATAATAACGGAAGCAACAGAAAGCAGCCAGTCAAGCCATGTGAGCGGTGTATGGGTAAAGAAAGTTATAAGCCTGTTCACAATGGTAACAATTACAAGACCAATAAGGGCCATCATAAGGTAGTGACCGGCAGTGGCAAGGTTCTTCTTTGTGGTAACTCCGTATACGCTCATAAGGCCAAACATCAGGGCTGTAGAAAAGAAAGCAAGGCAGATTGACTGTGTCTGGTAAATAAGGAATACGGAAGACAGGGTAAGCCCGTTTATTGCCGCATAGAGCAGGAAAAAGAGCGTCGCCAGCGAAAGCGGAAGCTTTTTTATTGCGGCAGAAAGTCCTATTACAAGGGCAAATTCTGCAATGATAAGTCCGTAAAAGACATACTTTGAACCCCAGATGATTCTCATAAGAGGGTAGTAAAAAGCTGCAAGGTATGCACATGCCGCACTTATAACCAGCGCAAGAAACATCCATCCGTAGGTTTTTGCCAAGAATTCATAACCGGTTTCTGCTTTTGAACCGTTTACTGAATACTGTTCCATTTTCTTCTCCTTTGATTTTCCTATTCCAGCTCATTCTTTATGTCCGAGCGGAACAAGAACAAATCCTTTATTTTTAAACTGCTTGTTGAATTCAACTCGTTGCGGTTGTTCACTTCACTTGTTAAAGGAACTTCGAACGAATAGGTTACGGGAACATATCCTTCCGCCGAAACTTCCAGCGTAAAAGAAAATTCCTTGTTCACCTTTACCTCCTCCGCAACTTCCGGTGCCACCCAGAAAGAATATCCTCCCTTAGTGGCGTCGTACGTGCTGCAGGGGTTGGGCCAGCTTGCATCCATCATTTCCGCAGGAATTTTGCCTTCCTTAAGAATTACGGATGCGTTTGCGAGCGGCTCAAATGATGAACCGTCATAAACGTTTCCTATGAATGTTGGAAAAACGAACATAGGTATATTTGATGCAGATTCCTGGCCAGAGGAATTTGCGGTAGCAGACTTGTGGTAGGGGCGCTGCAGGGAATTTACCATCTTCATGCCCTCGTAGGCCAGACGGTCTATATCCGCAAGAAGCTGGCTGTCGTTAAGAACCGTAGATGCATGTGTAACACCCCTTCCGCTAAGAATGTATCGCGGAGGAATCCTGTTAAGTACATAGCAGATTGTGTCCTTCCGGCAGTTTTCGCAGTCGCACTCCAGCCAAGAAGCTTTTTGCCCCTTTACATGGTCGTACAGCTGGTTAACCCGGCTTTCTACTTGCTCTTCCATGATATTGTGAATATTAAACATGCAAAACCCCGTCGCTGCTTTATGACGGTCATAGCCAACCGCCATTTGTTATAGCCTCAAAATAAAGAAAATTCCCTAAAATAAAAAATTTTAGAGAATTCTCCAATTATTTTAAAGTATATAACAGTTAGCTCCAAAATGCAAATTTTTTAGGCGAAATTTAAGCATTTTGGATATTTTACGCCGGTTTACTGACCTCCAGCCCTTGTGTAGGAAGCAAGTCCGCCTGCAAGAAGAATGTTGCGGCTGCGTTCTGCAAGGTCGTTTACACCGCAAATCTTAGTGTCTCCAGCCTTTGAGTGGACTGTAATGTCAAATTCGCTGCCGTTCTTGAGGCTTGCAAAGATATTGCTAATTTCCACGGTGTCGCCTTCGCT
>JAGACC010000263.1 GCA_017614295.1 Treponema sp. | reverse complement strand
TTCCTCCATCTTAAAATTCAGCTCGTCAAACCTCTTCTGAAGCGCATCAGTAGCACCGCCTTCCATCTGGGCGCAAACCCTATCGTAGTCACGGATAATAGAAAGTTTAGGCGAAGAATTGGAAGATGCAGACTTAAAAATATGGTCTTCAATAGTATCCTCAGGATTAAAAAGCGGATTCTGCGGCAAAAAAGAAAGCCCCGCTTCCTTGTTAATCACAACCGTACCTTCATCCGGCACCAAAAGCCCGGCAACCGTATTCAGCAAAGTGGACTTACCGGTACCGTTACGGCCAATCAGGGCAGCCTTGTCCCCCTCGTCCAAACCAAAAGTAACGCCAGTAAAAAGCGGTTCTTCCCGCCCAATTTTTGCAAGATTATTAATAGAAAGAAGATTCATTTGCAGCAGTATAGCATTTTTCTTGCGGCACTTCTATATGCTAGGGGCTTTCCGGGGTTCCGCCTTACGGCTCCATTGCCTAACGGCAACGGCTGCGCCGCCCCTCCAATCCCTGCCGTGCCCCCTCCCCAAAAGAAAATGCCTCTAACGCAACCATGTTGTTTTTTACCTGTATAACATCCTAATACACTGCTGACAACTGCTTTTCCACCGACTGCTCAACAAAGCTGTTAAGGCTCATGCCATGTTCCATTGCATAAACGGCAATTCTCTTGTGGAGTTCCGGGGAAATGCGGACATTAAAAGAACCCTTATATGCTTTTTCCGCATCCTTACCTTCCGCCCGGCACAAGTCAAGGTAATCATCCACGGCTGCATGAAAATCCTCCACAAGCTCAGAAGCATTTGTTCCTTCATAAGAAACAAGAGCACGAATCCCCTGAACCCTACCAAAAAAAAGCCCGTCTTCCTGAGAGAATTCAACGCTTCAAACATACCCCTTGTATTCAATAAGATTCTTCATATAAGCCCCTCCTGCTGCAAAAGTTCAACAAGCTGCTGAACCTGATAGCCCTTCAATTCATTATTTGGATGCGGTTTGTGCAACAAAATTTGCGCATGATTTTCAGAAGTAAACATCACTCTGGAACCGCTCGTCAGCCCCTTATTAGAACGCGAATAAGAAAGATACCCCAGCAGCGTTTCTGCTTCATCAAACGAGAAATCCTTCGGCTTGGATTTGAGCCGTTGTATCAGTTTCTCTTTCTTTCCCATAAAAATATTATACTACAAAAGAAGCAACCGTGCAACTATTTTTAGTTACACACAAAACTATAAAGACTAATACTATGCTCTATTGCTTAAACGGCAATTCTCTTCCTATATAAAGATTTGGAGATAATCGGACTCGCCTTCCGTTCGGCAACGTCCTGTCGCCTCACTACAGGCCGGCTTCACTCGCTGACGGTGGCATCCATGCATATCAAATCGCAAAAAAGCAGCGCCATGGACGGCGCGTCATTTCGCAGCAAAGAAACCGTGAGTTTTCCACCGGAAAACTCATAGAGAAAAAATGACATGGAGGGCATTTTTTCTCGGCGCTCGTTACGCTTCGAGTCCTAAACCAGTAACTTTTATCCCTTTAAAATAAAAAAGCTCCCTTTGCAAAGAGAGCATTCTTTCTTATGGAGATAATCGGACTCGAACCGACTACCTGCTGATTGCGAACCAGCCGCTCTACCAGGTGAGCTATATCCCCAAAGTGGGGCTAATATAGCATTTTTTGGCGAAAAAAGCAAGTGGGACGCAGTTTGGCGCTTGTCTAAGATTTTTTGGGGAGCAAGCACGGCAGGGATTGGAGGGGCACTGTGATAAAAATTGCCTCCTTGCAATTTTTATCACGCAGTTTTCTTGCGAAAATTGCATTGTTTTACCGCAAACAAATGACGCGCCTTCCATGGCGCTGCTTGTAAAAGTCTAGAACCCCGGAAAGCCCATAAAACAAATGGCAAGACCTTGCTCCCCTAACATTTGTTGAACCGAGAAACTGCCGCAAAAGAAGGAAGGGCAATTATAAACAGCCGGTAATACCCAAAATTTTTAAGTTGATTATTCCCCCAAATTTGCATATATTATATACGTGACACAACCCAAAAACTTGAGGGCTAATATGAGCGACGACAACGACAAGAATTCAAAAAAGGACGATGAGCCTTTTGATTTTTTTAGACTTAGCGTAGACGATGACAACAATGGCGACAAGAAGCCAAAGGGACGCAAACCTTTTCCTTTTCTAGCCGTTTTGGCAATAGTGGTTGGTGCAGTTTTGCTGATGAACATGTTTTTTTCCAGCAAGCCGAACGACCTTGTTGATTTTTCCAAATTCCGTAGTTTAATAGAAAACGGCCGCATTACACGCGTAATAATTGGTGAACACTATTTTGTTGGCTACGGTCCGGAAAGCCAGTCAGCAGCTTCTGCGGAACAGCAGAGGTGGTCTCCATTCAGTTTGTCTTCATCGGACGAAGATTCAGGCAGACCAGTTTACCGCACTAATGGTGTATGGACGGACGACTTTGAAAAGCTGCTTCTTACAAAAGGCGTTGAATACAAATTTGACTCCAAACAGTCAGGGCTTTTTATTCAGATTCTATTTAACCTGCTTCCATTCATTTTGCTCTTTGCCATCTATTTTATTGCCATGCGCCGTCTTGGAGCCGGAATGAACAGTATGGGGCTCTTTGGAGGCAACGGAAAAAGCAAGGCTGTGGACGAAGGCAAGGTTAAGACCCGCTTTAGCGATGTAGCCGGTGTTGACGAAGCAAAGGAAGAGCTTGTAGAAGTTGTGGACTTCCTTAAGTCTCCAAAGAAATATACGGACATTGGTGGAAAGATTCCAAAGGGTGTACTTTTGGTTGGCCCGCCAGGAACCGGTAAGACCCTTTTGGCACGCGCTGTTGCAGGAGAAGCTGGAGTTCCATTCTTTAGGATTTCCGGCTCAGACTTTGTGGAAATGTTCGTAGGTGTAGGTGCAAGCCGTGTACGCGACCTCTTTAGGACTGCAAGGGAAAAAGCACCCTGCATCATCTTTATTGACGAGTTGGACGCTATCGGTAAGAGCCGCATGAACAATCTTGGCGGAAACGACGAGCGCGAACAGACCCTTAACCAGCTGCTTGTAGAAATGGACGGTTTTGACAACGAAAAAGGCCTTATCATCCTTGCCGCAACCAACCGCCCGGACATCCTGGACCCGGCACTTCTACGTCCAGGCCGCTTTGACCGCCAGGTTTCCGTAGACAAGCCGGACGTTAAGGGACGCGAGGCAATCCTTCGCATCCATTCAAAGAACGTAAAGCTTGACTCATCAGTAGACTTTGACTCCCTTGCACACGCAACAGCAGGATTCAGCGGTGCAGACTTGGCAAACATTGTTAACGAAGCAGCCCTTCTTGCAGTACGCGGAGGCCGCAAACAGGTAACAATGCCGGACTTTGACGAAGCAATAGAAAAGACCGTCGTAGGACTCGAAAAGAAAACACGCGTTATGTCGGAAGAAGAGCGCAAGAGCGTAGCAATCCACGAGACAGGACATGCCCTTGTAACAGTCTTTACAAAGAAC
>JAGACC010000262.1 GCA_017614295.1 Treponema sp. | reverse complement strand
TTTGAATTTGCGCAGATAGAGTCGATTCTTTGCGATGAGATAAAATCCCACTGGCGGATTGCAGGCATCCATTTGTTCATAAAATGCCTTGTTAGTTTTCCGCTGCGTTTTTTGTAGTCATAAAACAAATCCCAGGCATAGCGCATTGGAGTGTGAACGTAGGCTATGTGGGGAACTGTTGGCGGAGTTATTACCCCCTTTGCACATGATGAAGAGGAACAGATTACCAAGTCATAGCCTGAAAAATCAAATTCTTCAAAAGCTTTGGGCATAAAATTCAGCAGCTTTGTGTAAATGCGGCTTGCAAAAGGAATTTTCTGAATCCTTGAAGTGTAGATTTTATTTTGGGAAAAGCGGCCCTTCATTCTTTTTTTGTCGTAGACAAGGGTAAAAATATCTGCTTCCGGGTACAATTCAAGAATTGTCGCAACAACATCTTCTGCACCGCCGTAATTTACGAGCCAATCGTGTACAATTGCTACTTTCATAGATTATCCTCTGCTGTCCTCTAAAATAGAGCTAAGAATTTTATTTGCCGTATTTTTATATGAATATATTTTTTTAAATTCACCAAGAGGCTTTTTGTCCGAATAGACAAAATCCAACTTTTGCGCCAAGTCTTCTACGCTTCCAGTCTTGAAAAAACAAACAGGAAGGTCTGCATAAATTTCCTTAAAGACAGGAATGTCAGAAATTACAGCTTTTGTTCCTGAATAGAGAGCCTGCAGCGGGGGAATTCCAAATCCTTCGTACAGTGAAGGCTGAACAAGAATTTTTGCAGAGGCAAGCAGCTGCTTTAGTTCTTCATCGGGAAGGAAGCCTGTAAAAACAATATTGTTTTTTTCTGCGGAAGAAATCAATTCCTGAAGTTCAAGGTCTGCCGTTCTAAAATTTTCCTTTGAGCCAACAATAAGAAGCTGAGGCTTTTCTTCTTCGGCAAGGGACAGGTTGCTGCGGAATTTTATGAATGCCGGTATTAGTGTTGCCAAGCCTTTGTGCTTTTTTATGTTGCCTACAAAAAGGATTGTGTTGCTTTTTTTTGTTCCCTTTGCTGAATTTTCTTCTTCGTTATAGAGGGGAACTCCGTTGTAGACTACAGTAAGCTTTTTTTTGCAGCCCAGTTTTTTTATTATGCGTTCCCTGCTGAATTCGGATACGGTGAAAATTCCTTTGCTAAGGCGGATTGCTCTCTTGTAGATTAGCTTTCGTATAAAAGTTCCTGCTTTTCCTGCAATCTCCGGCATGTCAAGAAAGATAATGTCGTGAATGGTTGAGTAGACAGGGATTTTTATTCCTCTGGAAAAAATGCGTCCTGGTATGTTGCAGTATGGGGAAAAATATGCGTCGCAGGAATTTATTTCTTTTAGTAGCTGTGAAGGAAATGCGAACATTTCTTTTAGGGAAAAATTTTTTATGCTGCAGGGTAGGAATGTAAAGTTCTTGCCTGCGGACGGATTGCTTTGTTCAAGTTCCTTTTGCTTTTTTTCCGGTAAGCCCAAAAACAAAATGGAGCTTCCGCTCTGGATAAAAAAGGGGATTATGCTGTCCAGAAAGGTTCCTATTCCGCTCTTTCCGCTCATGCGGCAGTCTATTGCCAGTTTCACTTTTGAACCTCGCTTTCGTTTATGGCTTTGTCCATCCATTCAAAACGCTTTGTTACCCAGTCAGAAAAATAATTTACTTCCGCGGCAAAGGTCTTGCGTTTTTTCCATCCGGGTGCGTGGGGCCACTGACGGTGTCCTATGTTCTTCCAGAGGGAATCGTTAATCATGATGGGGCCTTCAATTTCTTCTGCCGACATTTGAATCCATTCGCTGGAATTTCTTAGAAGCTCCCTTTTTGAATTCCACCTTTCTTTTACAAGGTTAGCAAAAAAGGGATCTTCAAAAAGCCGCTTGAACCATTGGCTTTCTTCTTTTACCCAAAAGCCTTCTGGATTTTCGCAGCCGTCATAATTTATGTTTCCGCATGAAATGTCAAAGTCCCAGATTGGTCCCATGTACACTTTTTTTGAATTTGAATCGTAGTAAAGGTAGCATGATGCCTGAAACCTTGCGTCGTGGTTTTTTGTGAATTCATTTATTAAATACCAGTCGGCAAAGCTTTGTGCGTCAAGATATTTCTGCCAGCCATTTTCTTTGTCCGCAAAGTCATCGGAAAAAAGTACGTCTTCCACCTGCTGGATAAAATTTTGCTGAGCTTCAAATTTTTCCTTACTGGAATTTTCCGGCTGCCTTATGCTAAAAGAAACGTCCTGTTTGCTTTTAAAATTCCAAGCCTTGTTTTTTTGTGAGCGCACTTCAAAAAGAAATGAACCGTCTTCTGTGTTTAGAGAAAGCCTGTTTGGGCCAATGTCGATTTTTTCTGTGAGCGCATAAAGGCCTTCGTAGCGTCCGTTTACAAAAAGAGCCAAAAATTTTGCGTCCGGTGTCCAAAGCCCGCTCTTCCAAACATTATTTGCAAGATAATAGGCGTAGGCGTTTCGCAGGGATGTCTTGTCTGCCGTGTTTGCCATAAGAACCCATTTTTCTGCTTCCGGGAGTCCCAAAAGAGATGCCGCTTTGTCCAGCTTTAAAAGGTAGGGCTTTTTGTAAAGTTCCCTGGTCTTCCATGTAGTGTTGCCCCTTCCGCGGATTTTACACTTTCCGGAAAGAGTTTCCCCGCCGTAGCTAATTGAATATACAGCCTTTACGTATTTTTCCTTTGTTTTTATCTTTTTGCCACTCTCTGTTTCGATGAACAAAATTGGTGTGCCGCTAGCCTCGCATTTTTGCGGAGTGATATGGCTGTGAAGGGAGAGCAGAATCATAATTGCCATTACAAGCATAGCAAGTACAATAAAAACTGGAAATGCCGGGGAATATCTTTTTATGCTCATTTTTTACCCTTGATTTTTTTTCCTATGCTGCGGATAAGGGCTGCCTGTGCTTCAAAAAACTTGAACAGGAAAGGTAAGTGTGCTTTTAGGTCTGCCATCGTAAACAAAAGGGGCGACTGCATTACGCTGATTATTCTTTTGTCCGAAAGCATGTGCACTTTGTTGAACTGGAATTTTGGTTCCCTTATCATTTCCATAATGTCTTGCGGAATTTTTCCTTCGTCTTTTATACGCTGCTGAAGGTTTTTGTCTGCAAGCTTGTAGTAGGGCTGGTAATTTTTGCCTGTCATTTCTGATGAATAATAATGGATGATTTTTGCGTCTTTTAAAAAGGCAAGTCCTCCGTGGCAGGGTTGGCAGTTCCATTCACCAGGGAGCAGCTGAGCCTTCATTTTTGTGCGGTAATTTGCTTCGTTTAGTGCGCTCTGGTCATGCATGTCTTTCTTTTTGTAGGCGGAATATTTCCAAGCTTCGTTCCATGCCTTAAAGAATTCCTTTGCGTATGGAGTGTCCCTGGCTAGTACAAGTCCTCCGTTTATGTTGCCGTTAAGGGATGCTGTTCCGTGGAAGCCAAGTTTTTTGTCGCGCTTTACAAATGTCTGTTTGTGCAGGTGTTCATCAAGATAGACGTGGGCATCAAGTACGCCTGCTATTTCGTAGGGGAACTTTTCTATTTCGGCAAGGTCTGAGCAGATTATTGTGTCGCAGTCAATGTAGAGAAAGTCTCCGTCTACGTAGTCTGGAATTGCGGTTTTAATAAGCCTTGAGCGCTCGGTGTTTCCAACTCCGTCTGCAAAGGGTACGCTTATTATTTTTGCAAGCTCTTTGATGGCGGCTCTTTTTCCGCTGAAAGTCTGGAATGTCCCTTGGTCGCAAAGAACAAAAACCTCTGCGTCTTCCATGTAAAGCCTTAGCGATGTTAGAGACATGAGGCACTGCTCATAGTAAAAGTCATTTTGCGAAGAAACCAAAACGTAAACGTATTTCATTTTTTGTAATAGCCCTTATACCATTTTGCAAATTCGGCAAGTCCCTGTTCAAGTGTTGTTGAAGGTCTAAAGCCAAAATCTTTTTCTAGGTCGCTTACGTCCGCATAGGTCTGGTAAACATCACCGCTCTGCATGGGCAAAAGCTCCTTCTTTCCCGGTTCGGATATGATTCCTTCGTTCATTAGGCACTGTTCAAGAATCTCTACAAATTTCATAAGGCTGGAAGGCTTGCTGTTTCCAATGTTGTATACCTTGTAAGCGGCACCGTCTTGTGTAAGTTCTGGTGTCTTTTGCATTATGTTTGTTATTCCGGTAACAATGTCGTCTACATAGGTAAAGTCGCGGTACATGTCTCCCATGTTGTAGATCTGGATTGGCTCTCCCTTTACAAGCTTGTTGGTAAACTTGAAATATGCCATGTCCGGCCTTCCCATTGGTCCGTATACGGTAAAGAAACGCAGTCCCGTGCAGGGAATTCCGTATAGTTTTGAGTAGGCGTGCGCAAATAGTTCATTTGATTTTTTTGTAGCGGCATAAAGAGACACTGGATTGTCCACTTTGTCTTCTGTGGAATAGGGAACCTTTTTGTTGCTGCCGTAAACGCTTGAACTTGAGGCAAAAACCAGGTGCTCCACCTTGTGGTTCCTGCAACATTCAAGAATATTGTAGAAGCCGATTATGTTTGAATGGATGTAGCTGTCCGGGTGGTCAATTGAATAGCGAACTCCTGCCTGGGCTGCAAGGTTAACGACAAGCTGCGGTTTGTACTGGACGAATATGTGTTCAAGCTGAGCCTTGTCTGCTATGTCTATTTTTTCAAAGATGAATTCTCCGCCAAGCTCTCTTAGCATTTTAAGACGCTCTTCTTTTAGCGAAGTGTCGTAATAGTCGGTTATGCAGTCAAGTCCGATAATTTTTATGTCTTTGAATGCGGCCATAAGGTTCTTGCATAAGAATGAACCTATGAATCCTGCTGCTCCGGTTAAAAGGACAGTCTTGTTTTTCAAATCTATTGTAGGCATATTCTGATTATAGTTAAAAATTGCCTTTGCCGCAACCAATGGAACTTTGTTTTTACTTTCCGCCAAGAACGGTAAATCCGCCTGTGCTTTCGGCAGGTTTTTCCCCGGATGGAGCTTCATCTTCCACGATGCATTTTTTTACTTCATCAAGGCAGGCATCCAGAACGTTAAGGGCCTGGTTCATAGCCATGCTTATTTCCGGAGTAATGTCTTCTATTTCCTGAAGTCCGTCAAAGATAGAGTTGTAGCCTCTGTTCATTTTTCTGTAGCTTTCGCGACTTAGTTTCATTCCTGAATTCCTTGTAAAAATATGGGCTCTTGTATAAGCACTAAAAAAAAATTATCATAAACATGTAAATAAAACAAGCACGGGGTCGTATGCAGATAAAGCTAAATGATTTAAAAAAATCTTACTCAACAAAAGACGGCGTTGTTAATGCTGTGGACGGAGTTTCCCTTGAAATTCCAGACAATACGATTTTTGGAATAATAGGAAAAAGCGGAGCGGGAAAATCTACCCTGGTTCGACTCATAAGCCTCTTGGAAAAACCTGATTCCGGAACCATTTTTTACGGTGACAAGCAGGTGGACAGCCTGAGCAAAAAGGAACTTATAGCCCAGCGCAGAAGAATAGGAATGATTTTCCAGAATTTCAACTTGTTTTCTTCCAGAACTGCGGCAAAGAACATTGCCTATCCGCTTGAAATTTGCAATACACCGCGAGACAAAATAGAATCCCGCGTAAAGGAAATGCTGAACCTTGTAGGTCTTGCAGACAGGGCAGATGCTCCGGTAAGCACACTTTCCGGCGGTCAGAAGCAGCGTATTGCTATTGCCCGCGCACTTGCCACAGAACCGGACATTCTCTTTTGCGACGAAGCCACAAGCGCACTTGATCCCCAGACAACACAGTCGATTCTTGACCTTATCCGCCAGATTCAGGCAAAGATGAACCTTACGGTGGTTATGATTACCCACCAGATGGAAGTTGTGCGTGACGCATGCAGCCTGGTTGCTGTTGTAGACGACGGACGCGTTGTAGAACAGGGGACTGTATCCGATGTTTTTACCTGCCCCAAGTCTTTTGTAACGAAGGATTTTATTTCCCGCATTACTCAGGCACAGCCGCAGATTCTAAGGTGGTCGGAAGACGGTGGAAAATATATTCTGCATTTTGTTGGCAGCGACACGGACAGACCGGTTCTTAGCGATTTGTGCAAAAAAATAGATGTAAGCCTTAATATCCGTGCTGGAGGAATTCAGACTCTTCCGGATAAAAAAATAGGTACTATGATTACAGACATTACAGGGTCGCAGGAAAACGTGGAGAGGGCTCTTGCATACCTAGAAGAAAGAGGAATACTTGTAGAAGATGCGGGGGAAGAAAAATGAAGTTGTCTTGGGCTGATATAATGGGACTTGTAGGAGTTGCTACGGGTCAGACCGCTCTTATGGTTTTGTTTTCCACAATATTTTCCGTGCTTTTGGGATTTCCGCTTGGAATTCTTTTGTGCACAAGTGAGCCG
>JAGACC010000261.1 GCA_017614295.1 Treponema sp. | reverse complement strand
TTCTTCTGCTGTCATTCCGTGAAAGTCAATCTGATCCAGCAACTTGTCGATGACATCTTTTTCTTTCTTCTTGGCCATCATTGTACTCCTCCTTAAGAGTATCATATTTTTGGCCATTTACACAGAAAAATTTACAAGGTCGGATTTCTTTTGGGGAGTCCGGCACTTTTTTTTTGCGAATTTTCATTTTGCTAAGCGATGCCTATTCCTCTGCGGAATCCTGCCAGTCACCGTAAATGCTAAGGCTTTCCCTTTTGGTTCTCTTTTGCTTACTGCCAGCACTTTTTTTGCCAGCCTGCTTTTGCTTTGCGGACAAATCGCTTCCCTTTAGAACTGTCATTGACTTTTCGCTTCTTATGCGGCGGTGGTGTGCTTCTGCTGTAAGAGGCTTTGATTCTTCCCGCTTTTCTATTAGAAGTTCGTTTGCAGAAGTTACGGTTAGGGCATAATGGCTTATTCCGTCTTCTTCCAGGTAGCTTACTGCCGCTTCTAGGTCTGCAAGTGCAATTCCAGCCTTTTTCTTTGCATCCAAATTGTTAAGCTCGCGGATTTTTTTTGCAAGAAGGGCTTCTGTTATCCTTCCCTTTGAATCCGGCTTTTCGCAAAATTCCTTTAGCGCCCTTGCTATTTCTTCCTGAATCTGAGTTAGTGCCATTTTTACCTCTCAAGGTATTCCATTAGGTGTTGGGTAAGGTTTCCGTTTTCTATTAGGTTTTTGGAAAAGTCCATAAAGGCTTTGCTTAGCTCGGAGTAGTTGCTTAAAAGCATTTGCAACAGTTCCTCTTCCTTTTCCTTAGGTTCATCCTCTTTGCTTTGGCTACCGCTTTGCTCATCTTCAGTTGAACGGGGATAGCGGGTGTTATATAGAAGAAAATACTCCCTTAGAACGTCAAAGAGATTTTTGTCTTGTGCAAAGTCTTTTACAAAGTCTTTTATCCTTTCCAGGACAGCTCCTGCTTTTACCAAGTGCAGCTCTTCATCCTGGGGGTAGGCGTGCCAGACAAAAGGCTTTCCGCAAAGACAGGCTCTTGCAAAAGAATCTTCACCGCGCACAAAGTTAAAGTCGCTTGAGCAAAGGAGTGCGTCCCATGCTTCTTGGTTAAGGTAGGGTAGCTTTGTTATCTCAAAGGGGCAAGACTCTTCTTTCCATGCTTCTTCAAAAGGTTTGCTTGCAAGTCCTGCTGCAACAAATGCGTGAATCTTAAAGAGGGGGTTTTCCTTCTTTTTTGAATCCATAAATGTTTTTAGTGCTCGTACTACGTGGGTAAAATTCCTTTTGTATGCAAAGATTGTTACGCAGAATGTGTTATTGTCCCTTAGCGCTTGGATTGAATCTTCCAGAGGTTCTGCAACCTGTTCTTTTGCTACAAGGTTTTCCTGTAAGATTTGTATGGCAGTCTCTTTGCTTTTTAGGCAGCTTATGAAAGATGAATCCATTACAAGTCCACCAGTCTTTTTTGTAAAGCCCGGCATAAAATTCACTTTTTTTACAAGTATGCTTCTGGTTCCGCTTTTTAAGAGGTGAAAGTCATCCGCCCAGCTTTCCGCAGTAAGGTATTCAATGTTTACTATGCGGACTATTTGTTTCTGCTCCGGGTCAAAGAGGATTCTGTCCAGCCATTCGGGTCTTTCACACTGGAAGCACTGCAGTATCACGTCTGGAATTTTCCTGCTGAATTCTTCCGTGCAGACCTCTTCATTGTTCCAGTCAAAAATCTGCCAACCCCTTGCGTTTTGTTTTGCGAGCCCTGTTTTTACAAAGGGTGCCATTGCCGCAAAGGAAGGCAGGTCGCTAACAACAAGGCGCAGCTCGGTGTCGGGGTAAAGTTCCGTTATGTTTCGTGCAAGCCGGTAAACAAAACCGATGTCTCCGTAATTGTCCACCACCTTGCAAAGTATAGTAATTTCCATATTGATTTTTTTTTCTTTTTTGGAGCGTATTGCTCGGTAAACTGCCCTTTCAGGGAGGCCTCGTATTTCGCGCTTTCCGGGGCTTGCCCCCTAACCGGGCGCGGTGCTTACGCACGGCTTCGCCCCCCTCCAATCGCGGCTAGGTCTCCTTGTTTTAGGCATGTTTACGCAAGTCTCTTTGTTTTTACAGTGCTGAACCGCAGTATTCGCAGCGGCCGTTCTGGTCTGGGAAAGTCTTTGCACCGCAGCTTGGGCAGACTTTTTCTTCCTTAGCAGCTTCTGCCTGTGGAAGAGGAGCCTTGTTCTCTTGAGCGGGAGCAGAGTTCTTCATGCGCTCTATGGCTTCCTTAATTTCATTTCCGATTTTTACGCATTCAAAGTATTTGTTTGCTTCGTAGCCTGAATCGCTTGAATGAACGTTCCATCCGCTGTTCTGCTGCATGGACGGGTTCATTGGACTTTCTCCGGTTGTGATGTAGCCGTCTGAAAGATCAAATGACATTTCGTCAAAGTAAGGGCTTGAAACCCTGATTTTTACTCCGAATGAATATGAATATTCGTAGCGGGGCGGATTGTAGCTTACGGAATTACCGTTGGAATCCTCCTGCTTTAGTTCCGTCTTGTCTTCCTGAATTTCCAGGTCGCATCCTACTGCCTGTGAAAAGTCAAGTACGTCCGGATTTGCACTTTGCAAGTCTTTTGCCCTTGTTACCATGAACTTTCTTGCGCCTTCATCAATCAAGAGCCTGGTTTCGTTTCCAAGAGTTCTTGTTGCGTTGAAGCTTGCCACTAAGGATTTGTTTTGTTCGCGGTAGTCAAGCTGTGCCTGAATGTCTGCCTTTGTGCTGTGCCGCCTCTCGTTGAACCAGGGAGAAAGCTTTGCAGCTCAGTTCTTGCACATGTTTCCGTCTTCCAGTTTCCTGTGTCCCAGAAGCCCGATTTTTTCTCCGCAGAAATCACAATATTTTTTGTCAAAGAAGCCCATAGAATCCTCCTGCTTTTCTTATAATTATAGTGCTAAAAAAGAAGAAATCAAGAAGATTTTAAATT
>JAGACC010000260.1 GCA_017614295.1 Treponema sp. | reverse complement strand
TTTCGCCAAAAAATCTTTCCGCAAAAGTTACATTTGAAGACTTGGACATAAACTCAAATTCAGAGCTTTTGTTCACAGCCAAGCAGGATCTTCCGGGCAGCCTTCCCTACAAAAGCCTCTTCCTTTCCCGCCTGGACGGAACTTCATCAAGCCCAAGGCTCCTAACCTGCTTCCCAGAATCCATGGAACTTCTTGACGGCGGAAAAAAGCTGCAGGTTCGTAACCGCTACGGAACGGCAGTCTACAATTTAAAGACCCAGACACTCGATTGGGTTTCCAAGGCAGACGGTTTCCCGGTTGAATATTACCGCACAGGAATCCAAGAGGTAAGCCCGGACGGAAAATGGATCTGCTCTGTACGCCAGACAGGAAACGCCCAGGGTAGCCTTCTCCTCGAATCCGCATCAGACAGAAAGAGCGTGGTTCTTTGCCCCAACTCCCAGATTAGCTACGACAAAATAAACGTAAAGTGGTCTCCAAATTCATCCGCAGTACTCTACGAAAAAAACGGAAGCGTATACTTTGCAAAGCCTGAGACACTATTCAGCGGAATATCTTTCCAGATTCCTTCTATAAAATAGGAGTTGGAACTATAAACAGCGTGGAATGGACTCCCCGTGGAGACATTATCTACATTAACGGAGACATTGTTTACCTTATCCAAAGCACGGAGCTTTTTACCAGAGCCTTGTACGCAAAGCTTTTGGGTAGCGGTAGAATTACTGGCCGTCTTCCTCAAAGGTTCAACCCGGAAACAGATTCCTTTAGCGCATGCGATGACGGTCTTCAGATTGCCGTTTGCTGCGGAGAAAAAACAGCTTTCTGGTACCAGGCAGATCTTTCCCAAGAAGAAGCCAGCCGCAAGAACCCCAAGCCGGAAGGTTGCCGCTTTTACAAGAACATAGGCTGCTATCCGCTTACGCAAACCGACGGAATCGTAATCCGTTCACAAATATTCTGGAGCGGAGACTCTGCTAAGAAACCCGTTCTCTGGCTAGACCTTATTGAATACGGAACTTGCGCAAAGAAGAGCCTTGCCTACGTACTTGGTTCTAAGCCCTTGCTTGCAGTACAGACTTCATTCAACACAAGACCCAGACTTTCCCCGGACGGAAAGCACATTGCCTTTAGTTCAAACGACTCACTCTTTGTCTACAGCACAATTTCTTGGAAGCAGGAAGCAGTCCTAAAAGGTGAACAGGTAGTTTCTTTTGTATGGAGCGGTTCATCTGCAATCTTTGCCGGTGGTGAATCAACTGTCCGCTTGTGGGATGTTTCCAACAACGAATATATTTTCCTCTTCCTTTCTTCCGTAGAAAAAGCAAATTGGGATGCAGGACACATCTTTGCCTATACCAAAAAGGATTCATCAGGAAAAGAAAACGTCTTCTCTTTTGACTCTGCAACGGAAAACTGGTTCCATGTACAGAAGGGGCAAAAGTCAGACCTCCGCGCAAGCCTTACCAACGGCTACTACAGGGTCTATCTTGGAAAGGGAAGGAACGACTTCTACGAAAACGCAATATTTGTCCGCTCCCTTTCTCTACCCGTAAAGACCTATCCGCTCTTTGCACAGTCACAGGATCCTGTTGCCAACAAAAAGCGGGTCGCACTTATACTGGATGCACAAGACAATGCGGAAGGACTTGCACAGGTTCTTTCCGTCCTAAAAGAATTTAACGTTAGCGCAACTTTCTTTGTTAACGGAGAATTCATTAGGCGCTACCCCCAGGAAACAAAACAGATTGCCCTTAGCGGATTTGAATGTGCCTCTTCTTTCTACTGCAATGCAAATTTGCTGGACAACTCATTCACCATCGATGCTGATTTTATAAAAAGAGGTCTTGGCCGCAACGAAGATGAATTCTATTCCGCTACAGGAAAAGAGCTTTCTCCGCTATGGCACGCACCCTTCTATTTAGCAGACGAAAAAATGCGCAGGGCAGGAAGTGCAGCAGGTTACACCTACGTAGAAGCCTATACTGAACCTTCAGACAGAATAACGCTTGAAGAATCACTTCTTTTAGCAAAGCCATATAAGAATGCCTCCCAGATAATAGATGAACTTGCATCTTCTCTTACAGACGGCATGGTTATTCCTGTTAACGTGGGGGCTCTTCCTTCCGGCAACAGGGGCGACTACCTCTACCAAAAGCTTGGAATCCTAATCTCTGCAATTCTTAACAAGGGATATTCCATAGTAGATGCAGGCACCCTGGTACTAACGGAAATGGAAGACGAAGGGGAAGAATTCTAATTACATCCTCTTAAGAATCTCGGATACAGCGGAATCAAAAATACCACCGCTTCCAATGCTTCTGTCCGCTACAAGTGGAACCGTAAACAAGATATTGTCTCCGCTTGTATAGGCCAGAAGTCCGTATTGCTTTCCGCACTCAACAGAATCAAAAATATACTCAGGAACTTTTTTTGTTACGCTAAGTTTTGCTCCCTTTGGTGCTGTAAAATTCAGTGGGAATGCAGGAATCAAGTTTACGCTCTTTTGGCTGCAACCCGCAAGAGGAACAGAAACCGCTTGGCTAACTTCGCTCTTAAAGTCCGCATAAGTGCTGAATGCGTATTCAACAATCACCGTGTTGTCCGCTACCCGCCACTTGTTTCCTTCTGCCGTACTGCTGCCAGGTCCTCCCATCGTAACAGACAAAAATCTTGTTCCGCTACGCTCTGCCGTAACCGCAATGTTGTATCCGCTTTCGTTTATGAATCCCGTCTTTAAACCGTCGCATCCTTCAAGCTGTCCAAGAAGCTTGTTTGTGTTCTCCTGCTCAAAGGAAAATTTTTCCCCTGCACTAAAGCGTTTTTTTTCTGCCTCGCTAAAATTCCTTTCCTGGGGGTAGACTATTTTTTTCTGCGAATGGAATTTTTCAAGCGCTTCCGGGAAAGTGTTTATGTAGTGCCTTGCAAACCTTGCAAATTCCCGGGCAGTCGTAATGTTTTCTTCGCTGTAGCCTGAAGATTCAACAAAATGGGTCTTTGTAAGTCCTGCTTCCTTTACGGCCTCATTCATCTTCTTTACAAATTCTTCCATACTTCCAGATACAAACTTGGCAGTGGCAATGGAAGCATCGTTACCGCTAGCAACCGCAAGTCCAAGCAAAAGTTCTTCAAGCGTTACGTGCTCGCCCCTTCCAAGACACATGCGCGAAGCATCAGAGGGAAGGTTTTCTGCAAGTGCTTCTTCCGGAATGGGAACTTCGCTCTGCAAAGATATGTTTTTCTTTTTGCATTCGTTAAGCACAACGTACATCTCCACAATCTTTGTAAGCGATGCGGGAGGAATCTCTTGGTCCGAATTTTTTTCGTAGAGGATGCTGCCTGTAAGCGTGTCCACAAGAATTGCGCTCTTTGCCTTTACGTCCAAAAGAGGTGCTTGAGAAGGGTAGGGTAGTGGCCTTAGGCAAAGCGGATCCCTTTCCTTTGTATATGTTGAATCAAGAACCGTCTGCAAAAAGTTTTTTTCCTGGGAAGTTAGCGGAGCGGGAAGGGGTGCGTTCTTTACGTTCCTTGCGCTTATGTATGCCGCTACAATAAATGCCAGTATACCCAGAAGTACAATGTCAAAAATAAGAAAAGAAATTTTAAGTATCTTTATTGTTGAGGATTTTTTTTCTGCTTTCATTTTAAGTTCCTGTTTAAATCCTTGAGCCTAAGTTTCTAAGATACATGTCTGCAAGTGTAATAGCCGCCATGGCTTCTGCAACGGGGACAATGCGTGGGCAAAGGCAAACGTCGTGTCTTCCTTCAATAAGGATGGAACAGTCGTTGAACTGAGTGTCCACTGTCTTCTGCTCAATAAAAATGCTTGGTACGGGTTTTACCGCAATACGAAAAACAATGTCGTCGCCCCTGCTCATTCCGCCAAGTATTCCGCCGGCATTGTTTGTTAAAAACTGAATCTTTCCAAGGGAGGCGCTCATGTTGTCGTTGTCTTCTTTTCCGGTTGTGTCTGCCGCTTCAAAGCCAAGTCCAAATTCAATTCCCTTTACGGCACCAATAGAAAGCATGGCTTTTGCAAGTTCCGCATCCAGTTTGTCAAAGACAGGTTCGCCAAGTCCAGCAGGAACTCCGTGAATTACGCATTCAATTATTCCTCCGCAGGAATTTCCCTCTTTGCGCAAGGCACTTATCTTTTCTTCCATTTTAGAAGCAGCCTCTGAGTCTGGAGCCCTTAGCGGATTTCTTTCTATTTCGTCCAGGTTGAATTTTGTGCATTCAATTCCTGCCGCTTTTTTTGTGTAAGCCTTTATGCTGATTCCCTTTTGGTTAAGGAACATTTTTGCCACTGCCCCTGCCGCAACACGAGCTGCTGTTTCCCTTCCGCTTGAACGTCCGCCGCCCCTGTAGTCACGGAAGCCGTATTTTGCAAAGTAGGTCCAGTCTGCATGTCCAGGCCGGAACTTGTCTTTTATCTTGCTGTAGTCTTTGGAAATCTGACTTGTGTTTTGGATTACGATTGCGATAGGGGTTCCTTCTGTTCTTCCTTCAAAAACACCGCTCAAGACTTCTGCCTTGTCGTCTTCGCTTCTTGCCGTAACCGATGCGTTAAAAATTTCTTTTCCGCTGGAATCCTTTTGTCTTGCACCGGGCTTTCTTCTGTTCATCTCGCTCTGCAAAAAATCAGCGTCAAATTCAATTCCAGCCGGGCAGCCGTCCACAATGCATCCCAGCCCAACTCCATGGCTCTCTCCAAAAGTTGTTACCTTAAAAATCTCACCAAAAGTGTTACCAGACATAATTTCTTCCTTAAAATACTTAGACCTATTTTAATGGAAATGCATTCAATTTTCAATGAGTCCCTGCTGTTGACACCTTATGCTTCTGTTGCTAAAATTGCAGTATGACTGGAATTGTTGATTATAATGCCGGAAATATAAAAAGTGTTGAACGGGCTCTTGCTTATTTAAAGGCTCCCTATGTGCTTTCTAAAAATCCTAAGGATTTGGAAAACGCAGACAGGATTATCTTTCCCGGAGTAGGCGAAGCGGCTTATGCCATGCAGCAGCTTAAGGAAACAGGATTTGACTCTTTCCTTAAGGACTGGGTAAAAAGCAATAAGAAGCTTCTTGGAATTTGTCTTGGTGCCCAGATAATTTTTGACGAATCAGAAGAGAGCAACACAAAATGCCTGGGGCTTGTTCCCGGTGTAATCCGCCACTTTGAAAACCTTTGGAAAGAGCGCGGTCCTAATGAAGACGAATGCCGTGAATCTGCACTTTTGAACAACGCTCTAAAAGTTCCCCACATGGGTTGGAATGACGTAACCTTCTGCAACGGAGGAACAAAGCTTGTGGAAGGTGTTGCGGACAAGACGGATTTTTACTTTGTGCATTCCTATGTTATCCAGCCAGACTCACCCGAAGTTATAAAGGGATATGCCCATTACGGTACCATGGTTCCCGCAATCGTGGAAAAGGACAATATTTCTGCCTGCCAGTTCCACCCGGAAAAATCAGGAAAACCGGGTCTTGCTATTTTGCGCAATTATGTTTTGCCTGACTTGGCTGCAGAATCAAACGGGGGTGTCCAATGCTAAAAAAAAGAATCATTATATGCCTTGACGTAAAAGACGGCCGTACAACAAAAGGCGTAAAATTCCAGAACAACATAGACATAGGTGATCCTGTAGACATGGCCGCTGAGTATTATTCTCAGGGTGTAGACGAACTTGTCTTCTACGACATAATGGCAAGTGCAAGGGGCCGCGGTCCAATTTTGGATTTGATTTCCAGAGTTGCATCAAAAATATTCATACCCTTCTGCGTTGGAGGCGGAATAGGAACTTTGGACGACATCCGTTCAACAATTCTTGCCGGTGCAGAAAAAGTGTCCCTTAACTCTCAGGCAGTAAAGCATCCTGAACTTATAAGCGAAGGCGCAAGAATTTTTGGAAACCAGTGCATAGTTCTTGGAATGGATGTTAGAAGAGATCCTTCAAAGCCGAGCGGTTTTGGCACTACAATAAACGGTGGCCGCGTAGACACAGGTCTTGATGCTCTTGAATGGGCAAAGCGCGGTGTTGAACTTGGTGCAGGAGAAATCGTTTTGAATTCAATGGATGCAGACGGAACAAGAAACGGCTACGACATTGAGCTTACAAAACTGATTGCAGACAATGTTCCTGTTCCGGTAATTGCAAGCGGTGGCGGCGGAAAGGTTGAGCATTTGGAAAAAGTTCTTACGGAAGGAAAAGCCGATGCTGCCCTTATTGCAAGCATGGTTCACTCTGGCCAATACACCGTGGGAAGCATAAAAACAGAACTTGACAAGAGCGGAGTTCCTGTAAGACTTTAGACTTTTACATAAAGCCTTTAGCCACAAGCCATTCCTTTAGTTCCTCGTTCCAGTGGTAGCGTTTTAAAAACTTATTGTTTACCATTCCAAATCCGTGTCCGCCTTCGGGGTATTGCTTAAAGACAAAGTCTGCGCCAGCTTCTTCCAGTGCCTTGCTAAGCCTTACGCTGTTTTCAAAAAGAACGACAGGGTCATCCTTGCAGGCAACAAGATATGTTGGCGGCATGTCATTTGGAACTTGAAGCTCTAGCGAAAACAAATCTTTTTTTTGCTGAGAGGGATTTTTTCCAAGAAGACTTTTCCTGCTCCACTTGTGGCCAATGTCATCCTGCATGGAAACAACCGGGTATACAGGAATAACAAAATCTGGCTTTAGGCTTACACTCGTTTCTATTCCGATTTTTACAAGTTCGTTTGATCTTTCCCCAAACATTCCGCTCCAAGCAGCAAGGTGTCCTCCGGCAGAAAATCCTATTACGCCAACTTTCTTTGCTTTGTAAAAATATGGGTTTTCCCTAACAAGCTGTATTGCCCTTTGAATGTCCTGCATCTGTGCGGGGTAGTGGTAGTTGTTTTTTGCCACGCGGTACCATAAAAGGCATGTTGTAACCCCATTGGAATTGAACCACTTTGCGCTTGTCCTTCCTTCATTAAAAATGCCAAGGTGATGGTAGCTTCCTCCGGGGCAGATTATTACAGCAGTTCCGTTTGGTTTTTGGGGAATGCTCACTTCCATAAGCACCCTTTCCCCGCGCATGGATTTTATTCCGCTCCAAATGTAGACGCTGTGTTTTTCTGCGGCATGATTTTTTGTCTGGTCTTTTGCAAAACAGATAAAAGCTAATCCAAAGAAAATAAAGACGAATGCAAGCTTTTTCATTACTAAACAATCCTTCCGTCAACGGCCATGGCTGTGTCTGCTATTTCCTTGTGAATCCTTTCCGTAATCCTTCGGGCTGCAATCTGTGCTTCCATGTCTTTGTATTCTTCTATTTTAATTTCGTCCAGAACGTGTATGTCAAAAACGTAGTGGCCGTCGTGAAGGTAAGAAAATGCCGGGTCGTGTTTGCCAAGTCCGTATTTGTCGCTTCCGCCTATGTAAACAGGAATGATTCCGCAGTTGGCGTTAAGTGCTATTCGGGCTGCTCCCCTCTTGAACTGGTTTGTCCCGTGCCTTGGCGTTCTTGTTCCTTCCGGGAAGATTATGATGTTTGCTCCTGATTCCAAAGATTCTTTTGAAAGGTCAAGCATTTCCTGATTGCCAACAGTGTTCATTATGTAAAGCGGCCTTGCAACACCTGCAAATACAGACTTTGCCAGTGTTCCGCGTATTATGCAGTCTGCATTTTTTATGCATGCTATAAGATACACAACGTCTATATATGATGGATGGTTTGCTACGATAATTTTTCCTTTTGCATTCGTTAGCTTTTCCTTTCCGTGGAATTTATACTTGCTGCCCCCCAAGACGCTTACGAGGTTTATAAAAAAATTGAATGTGGCAGAGATGACTTTTCTTGACCTGGTTTTGAATTTTTTCTTTCCGCCAAGAATCAGTATTGGTTCAACAATAAGGGCTATAAGGATTGCTCCGCTTCCTACAAGAATAAAGCTAAAAATCCTGAGCAGGTTGTAATAAATGTAAAGAGGCCAGTTTTTTATTGGCGGCAAATCGTCGTGTGAGTAGCGCTTTTTGATTTCATCTATTTCTTCCTGGCTCATTTTTTTCTTGCTTTTCATAGAAGAAATCACCTGTTTGCATTAAGAAGCATTTTTAGAAAATCGACCGGAGTGTTTTTGGAGCTAAAATCCGCTGAATCAAATTTGCAACAGTTTTCCAACGGATTCTTTCCTATAACAAGCGCAAAGGCAAGGGGAATGTTTGGTATGCTAATCTTTCCTTCTTTTACGCTTTGAATTGAATCGTACTCTTGCGGAAAAAGCTCGTCTCCGTATACAAAAAGAATCTTCTCCTTGTCCCCTCCAAAGACAGCTGCTTCTGCCGCTTTTAGTGCATGGGAAAAGTTACCCTTGGAAGGAAAGACAACTTCGTATCCTGATTTTATTCCGCACTGGAGACTTGCAAGGGCAATCGTTGCCAAAGCAATAGGTGCGTTGAATGTAGAAAGGGAAAATGCTGCCGGCATAACAGTCCCTTCTGTAATAACGGAGCGGTCAATCGTAAATTCGCGGTTTATTTCTCCGTATACGGAAGTAAAGAGAATGGGTAGGTCTTTGCAGCCAAACTTTTCTATTGAATCGTGCACAACCTGAACCGTCATCCTGCATAGCTGTCCAAGCCTTCTCCTAAAAAGGGGAGTGGTAAATTCCAGCTTGGGAGCTTCTGCCGTGC
>JAGACC010000259.1 GCA_017614295.1 Treponema sp. | reverse complement strand
TTTATAGTCAGGTTCTCCGTGTCTTACAAAAATAATTCTCATGTATAAAATTATAACATTAATTTGCGGAAATGTCTTTAGCGCATGATGCGGTTTCTGGGATTTAGCATTTGCTTTTTTAGCCGAAGACTTCCCAGAGGTACTTTTTTACCGTCTTTATTTTGCCCTTGCCCCAGAATTCGTATTCGTAGAATTCTTCGTGTTCTGAGTCGGCAGTGTTTGTGCAGCGGTAGAGAAGGTTCCCCGTGTCCGAGTAAACGTAGCGGATTTTTGTTTTGTCTGAATAGTCTTCTTCCAAGATTTTTCCGTCTTTGGTGTAGGTGTAGTATACTTCGTAGCCGTCGCTTGATTCCATGCGGTTTTTGCGCTTTTTGCTGTCGTAGTAGTAGCTTTCGGTTAGGATTATGGCGTCGCCTTTTATGTCGTGCAGTTCGTAGCTGGCAAGGGTTCCGTCTTGGTTGTAGTAATAGTGGTGTTCAAGGAAGCAGCTGTCTTTTTTTAGGAGCAGCTTTCCCTTTGCGTCGTAGGAGTACCATACTTCGTAGCCTTCGTTGTCTTCCGTGTGGATTAGATTGCCTTTTTTGTCGTATTCGAATTTGTTTTCGTATTCGTTTGAGTATGTAAAAAGGGTAACCTTTCCTTTTTTGTTGTACTTGTAATTTTCTTCCGGGCCGTATCCGTCTGATGCGCTTGTGAGCAGACCTTTTTTGTCGTAATGCTCCACTCTTTTTAGCTGGACGTCTCTTGTTATGCTGCCCTTTCCGGGAATGTTGAATGTCTTTTCATCTGCAAAGAGGAATAGGGATGCGCATGTTAAAAGAAGGGATAGGACTGGGGCTTTTTTATGGAATCTAATCATGTGGGTACTCCTTGTTAAATTGTAGCATATAATAGAAGAGTTTACGAGGGGGAGGCGGTATTTCTGGGGGAAAGAACCCTCTTGTCGGAAAATGTGATTTTTGATATAGTATCATTTTAGTATGAAGGCTGAAGCATTTGTTTATATGGCGATTCTCGAGATTAATAAAGCTGTTCATACTATTTTTGTTTGAATTTCAAAGGCGAGTTTCCTTTTTGGGAGATTCGCCTTTTTTTTGTGTTCAATCGGACACCAGGATGAGCCATTGGCCTATTGTTGCAGACCGGGAATTCTTGGTGTGGAAAAAAGCGTTAGGGATTGGAGCACCGCCGCAGGCGTTCCCGTAGGGAATGGAGGGGTAGGAACCCCGGAAGTGCGGAAAGCCCGACCCGGAGGGGAACGCCCAAAAGATAAAAAGGTGTTTTCGACTTAACCACCGCGTGAAACTGGTTTTTATAGGAGTTATATAGATGAAAAGAACAGACATTAACAAGGTTATGATCATAGGCTCGGGCCCGATTGTTATTGGTCAGGCTTGTGAGTTCGACTATTCAGGAACTCAGGCTTGCAAGGCTTTGCGCGAGCAGGGATACAAGATTGTTTTGGTGAATTCAAACCCGGCAACTATTATGACAGACCCGGTTATGGCGGATGCTACTTATATTGAGCCGCTTAATGTTGAGCGTCTTTCGCAGATTATTGAAAAGGAACGTCCTGATGCATTGCTTCCAAACCTTGGCGGTCAGACCGGTTTGAATATGGCTATGGAGCTTAACAAGGCTGGCATTCTTGACAAGTACGGCGTTAAGGTTATTGGTGTTAACCTTGATGCTATTGAGCGCGGTGAAGACCGTGAAATCTTTAAGGAGACTATGCAGAAGCTTGGCATTGCCACTCCAAAGAGCGATATTTGCCACAGCGTTGAAGGTGCGGAAAAGATTGCCAACGAGATTGGTTTCCCGATTGTTGTTCGTCCTGCTTACACGATGGGCGGTCAGGGAGGCGGCTTCTGCTACAATGTTGAAGAGCTTCGCACTATTGTTTCTAACGGTCTTGATCTTTCCATTACCCACCAGTGCCTTATTGAACAGTCCATTTTGGGATGGGAAGAGCTTGAGGTTGAGGTTGTCCGCGATGCTAAGAACCAGATGATTGCTATCTGCTTTATTGAAAACATTGATGCGGTTGGCGTTCATACTGGTGACTCTTTCTGTTCAGCTCCTTTTATGACGATTGACAAGGAACTTGAGGAAAGGCTTAAGAGGGATGCATTTAAGATTGTTGAATCTATTGGCGTTATTGGTGGTACCAACGTTCAGTTTGCACACAATCCAAAGACCGGCGAAGTTGTTATTATTGAAATTAACCCCCGTACTTCCCGCTCTTCTGCTCTTGCTTCTAAGGCTACAGGCTTCCCGATTGCGTTGATTTCTGCAAAGCTTGCTTCCGGCATGACTCTTGACGAGATTCCATACTGGCGTGACGGTACTCTTGAAAAATACACTCCGGGTGGAGCTCCAGACGGTGACTATGTTGTTCTTAAGTTTGCACGCTGGGCATTCGAGAAATTCCGCGGTGTAGAAGATTCACTTGGTACTTCTATGAAGGCTGTTGGCGAAGTTATGTCTATTGGTAAGACATTCAAGGAAACTTTCCAGAAGGCTATACGCGGTTTGGAGAACGGACGCTCTGGTCTTGGTTTTGCTAAGGACTTTAACAGAAAGAGCGCTGATGAACTTTGCGAGATGCTTAAGACTGCTTCCAGCGAGAGGTACTTCCAGCTTTACGAGGCTATAAGGAAAGGCGTTTCTTTGGACAAGCTTCATGAAATTACATACGTTAAGAAATACTTCCTTGAGCAGATGAAAGAGCTTGTTGATTTGGAAGAAGAAATGCTTAAGAACCCGGGACGTGTTCCGGAAGACAAGCTTCTTATTCAGGCTAAGAAAGACGGCTTTAGCGACAAGTACCTTAGCAAGATTCTTAAGGTTAGCGAAAAGGATATCCGCAACCGCAGAAAGGAACTTGGCGTAACAGAGGCTTGGCTTGCTGTTCCTGTTAGCGGCGTTAAGAATGCAAACTACTACTATTCTACATACAATGCAGCAGACAAGAGCGTTGCTACAGACAACAAGAAGAAGATTATGATTCTTGGCGGTGGTCCAAACAGAATCGGTCAGGGTATTGAATTTGACTACTGCTGCTGTCATGCGGCTATGCAGCTTAAGGAAATGGGCTACGAGACAATCATCGTAAACTGCAACCCGGAAACTGTTTCTACAGACTATGATACTTCCGACAAGCTTTACTTTGAACCTGTTACAACAGAGGATGTTCTTCAGATTTACGAGAAGGAAAAGCCATTCGGTGTTATCGTACAGTTTGGTGGACAGACA
>JAGACC010000258.1 GCA_017614295.1 Treponema sp. | reverse complement strand
AGCCAGAACCGCACTCTTGGAAACTTTGACCTTGTTGGTATTCCACCGGCACCACGCGGCGTTCCGCAGATTGAAGTTACCTTCGACATCGATGCAAACGGTATCGTAAAGGTTTCTGCAAAGGATTTGGGAACAGGCAAAGAGCAGAAGATTCAGATCCAGAATTCATCCGGCCTTAGCGAGGAAGAAATCAACCGCATGGTAAAGGATGCAGAAGCCAACGCAGAGAGCGACAAGAAGAAGAAGGAAGAAGTAGAGACTAAGAACGAAGCAGACAGCCTCGTCTACCAGTCAGAAAAGTCCCTTAAGGATTACGGCGACAAGATTTCTGCAGACGACAAGTCTAAGATTGAAGCTGCAATAAAGGAACTTAAGGACGCAATCGCTTCTAACAACGTTGAAGAAATGAAGAAAAAGACAGAAAGTCTTAAGCAGGCATCTTACAAACTTGCAGAGGAAATCTACAAGGCTCAGGGTGCACAGGCTGGTGCTGGCGCAGGAGCTGCTGGGGCAAACCCGGGAGCAGGTGCTGGGGACTCAGGTGCAAACGCCGGTTCTTCAAACGCTGGCAGCAAGTTCGACAAGGGCAGCGCTGACGACGTTCAGTACGAAGTCCACGACGACAAATAATAAATAGGGGTGGGGAAACCTGCTCCCAAGATAATTTTTCTTTGCATGTGGAAATTGGTTTTGTGACTGGAGCTATGGGGCTTTCGGCATAAAATCGATTTCCACATTGCTATTGTCTTCCAATAAAGATGCTTATTTGATATACTGTTCCGGAAAAGTTTAGGATACGAAGATGGCTAACAAACGTGATTATTATGAAGTCTTAGGCATAGATAAAGGTGCCGACAAAGAAACAATAAAAAAAGCTTACCGCAAACTGGCAATCAAATATCATCCCGACCGCAACCCGGGCAACAAGGAAGCGGAAGACAAATTCAAGGAAGCTACCGAAGCATACGAAGTCCTCAGCGACGACCAGAAGAGACCTATCTACGACCAGTACGGCTTTGCAGGCCTTGACGGCATGGGTGGTGGTGGCGGACAGGGCTACAGCCACGCATTCCACGACTTTAGCGACCTCTTTGGCGGTGCAGGCGGCGGTTTCTCTGACATTTTTGAAAACCTCTTTGGCGGAATGGGCGGTTTTGGAAGCTCATCACGTTCAAGGAGAGACAGCAACGACGGTGCTAGCCTTCGCTACGACTTGGAAATAGACTTTAAGGATGCGGTCTACGGCTGCAAAAAAGACATACGCTTTAGCCACAAGGAGACATGTTCTTCTTGCGGAGGAAGCGGCGGTGCACCGGGGTCTACCAGAAAGACTTGCGGTACTTGCGGTGGTTCTGGTCAGGTAAGGAGAAGTGCGGGATTCTTTGCAGTTCAGCAGACATGTCCAACATGCGGCGGAAAGGGTACTGTAATAGACAAGCCTTGCTCTGCATGCCGTGGAACTGGGCTTCAGGACAAGGAAAAGCGTGTAACAATCACAATTCCTGCTGGAGTGGACGACGGAAAGCGCATTTCACTTCCTCATCTTGGTAACGCTGGAACAAACGGCGGTTCTACCGGTGACCTTATAATCGTAATACATGTAAATCAGGACCGCTTCTTTGAGCGTGACGGAAACGACCTTTACTGCGCTCTGCCAATCAGCTTGAGTCAGGCTGCCTTGGGTGCAGACGTAAACCTTACAACTTTGGACGGCAGAAAGATTACCCTTAAGATTCCGTCTGGAACAACACAGGGAAAGCTTCTTCGCATAAAGGACGAAGGTGTTCCTTTTACAAATTCATCAAGAAAGGGCGACCTTTACGTAAAGATTATAGTACAGCTTCCAACAAAGCTTAGCCGCCAGCAGATTGCGGTTATGGAGGAATACGCAAGGCTAGAAAACGCTACGACTTCCCCCAACCTTATTCCTCTTGAAAACCTTACAAGATAGAATAAATGATGATTTCTGGCCGCAATAAGAATGCAAAATGAAAAAACTGGTAATTTTCTTTACACTTGTTATTGCAGTCATTTTCTCTTCTTGTGTCACAGCCAAAAAGGATGACCTTTGCTTTTCGGAACAGAGCGTTGTCCTTGAGGCTACAAAACAAGGCAGGGGTTTCTCGGACATAAGAATCGTTCGCAGGTTTGGAGAGACCCGCAATGTCTTTACCGGAGAACCCTATTTTTGCGATCACGTGGCATATCCCTATTACAGCATAAGAAAATTCTGTTCCGCTTTGGATGGTGAAGTTACGGAAATGCGTGGCTTTGGGGACAATAAAGCGGATGCATCCGTTACCGTAAAGACCGGAAACCTAGAAATAGAATACTTTGGATATTTCCGCTTTCCCGAAAATTTGAATGTGGGCGACAAAATAAAAAAGGGAACTTGCCTTGGTATTATGTTTGGTGGCGGAGAGACCGGAATGGTCCTTCATCTTCGCACAAGGTACAATGGCAGGCTTGTGGATCCCGAGCAGTTTTTTTTGAAATAGTTTTTTCCTGACAGATGGACTAAAACTTAAAAGTGTGATTATATATAAATAGCTTTTTGAATTTTAACTGGTAATTTTATAGGAATATGACTATGGCAGAGAATATTGAAGATCCCCGCTTGGACAATGAACATTGGGCGGACGTACTTGTACAGGCACTACCTTACTTTAAGCACTGGTGCGGAAAAATCGTCGTTGTAAAGTACGGCGGAAACGCAATGCTTAACGAAGACCTCAAGGCAGACGTAATGGAAGACATAGTTCTTCTTAATACGATAGGAATCCATGTCGTTCTGGTTCACGGCGGCGGTCCAGAGATAAACAATATGCTCAACAAAATAGGCAAGGAAAGTAAATTCGTAAACGGACTTCGCTACACCGATGCAGAGACCATGGAAGTTGTTCAGATGGTTCTTACCGGCAAGCTCAACAAGGACATCGTCGGCATGATTCTGCAGGAAGGCGGAAAGGCTGTTGGCTTAAGCGGCGTGGACTCAGGCTTGCTCCGTGCAAAAAAGATAGACAAGGACGGTGCAGACCTGGGCTTTGTTGGCGAAGTTACGGAAGTGAACCCGGAAATATTGCTTTCCCTCATAGCACAGGGCTTTATCCCCGTAGTTTCAACCGTTGCACTTGGAGAAACAGGCGACACAAACCGCTACAACATAAATGCAGACACTGCCGCTGCAAAGATTGCTGTTGCACTAAAGGCGGAAAAATTCGTTCAGCTAACAAACGTTCCCGGTGTGCTCCGGGACATAAACGATCCGTCTTCTTTGATTCAGCGAATCCACCTGGCAGATGTACAGGGCTTTATAGATGACGGTACGATTGCTGGCGGCATGATTCCAAAGATTGAGTGCTGCATGCTTGCGCGAAAGGGCGGCGTTCCACGAACCCACATAATCGACGGGCGTGTTCCTCACTCTCTTCTTATAGAGATGTTCAGTGACCGCGGTATAGGAACGATGATATACTAAAGGAGTAATACATGGGTAGCAAACAGGTTTTGAACAATTACGGTTCATTCGACATAACATTCAAAAGCGGAAAAGGCTCTACCTTAACCGACGTAAACGGCAAAAAATACATCGATTTTCTTTCGGGAATTGCTGTCAACTGCCTTGGCCACGGCTACAAACCTCTTGTTAAGGCAATAACAAAGCAGGCTTCCAAGCAGATTCATATATGCAACTATTTCCTTAGCGACACAGGAGTTGCCTATGCAGACTCTCTTCTTAAGGCTACAGGCTACAGCGGAGTTTTCTTTGGCAACAGCGGCGCAGAAGCAAACGAAGCTGCAATAAAGCTTGCCCGCAAGTATGGTCAGCTTACAGGCGGAGACACAAAAAAGACAATCGTAACACTTGAACGCTCCTTCCACGGACGCACGCTCGCAACAATCAAGGCTACCGGTCAGGAAAAATTCCACCCGGCAAGTTTTGCCCCATATCCGGTTGGATTCAGGACAATCAAGGCTAATGACTTTGAAGGCCTAAAAGAAGCTTTCGACTCCAACACCTGTGCACTCTTAATGGAATGCGTTCAGGGCGAAGGCGGAGTTATTCCTTTGGACAAGGAGTGGGCTCAGGCAGCGGCAAATGCAGCTCGCGAAGCTGGGGCTCTTGTTATGTGCGACGAAGTTCAGACTGGAATTGGAAGGACGGGAACTTTCCTTGCAAGCGAACAGCTGGATATAAATGCGGATGTCGTTACCCTGGCAAAGGGAATTGCTGGCGGAGTTCCAATGGGAGCCTGTCTTTTCCGCAACAAGGCAGCAAACGTCTACACAGCTGGAGACCACCAGTCAACATTCGGCGGAAACCCCTTGGCTTGTGCAGCAGCCCAGGTTGTACTTAACACAGTGAACACACCTGCATTCCTTGCTTCCGTAGTGGAGAAGGGCGAGTACACAAGGAAAACAATTGCTTCCTGGAACATAAAGGAAGTAACGGATATCCGCGGAAAAGGCCTTATGACTGGAGTTCAGATGCAGGACGGAATAAACCCTGCAGAAATAGAAAAGAAGTGCCTGGAAAAGGGACTCCTCTTTAGCACTGCAGGAGAACACACATTGCGCCTTGTTCCTCCGCTAAACATCAGCCAAAAGGAACTTGATGCCGGTCTTGAAATTTTACGCTCCGTTTTGTATCATGACTAAATGAAAAACCGCATAATAGCCGTTCTTTTTATTGTAGCCATAGCAACGATCGCTCTCTTTGTAATACACGAGCAGTATTTTTCCGTGGAAAAGAAAGAAACTGCCGTGTCCAGGATAGTCGTCCCTCAGGTGCAGAAGCAGGTTGAGGATGATGCCACGGAAGATATTCAGATTGGTACGGAGGAAGGGGTGTCTTCCCTTGTTCCCCTTAAAAGCGACGAGACCCTCTTTGGCACCCTAAGCATGGACTTTGACGGCGACGGTTATGACGATCAGGTTAATGCAATAAAGAATTCATCCTCTCCGGCAATGCAGCTCTTGGTTGGACTCTACAATCCCGTAAGCAAGGCTTATGAGCGTTCAGCTCTTCTTATTACGGACATTCAGCAGGCAAGAACTTTCTCCTACACAGGCATGGACATTACCGGAGAACACAGGACGGCACTCGTCTACCAGGGCTTCTTGGAAAACGGCGACTCTGTTATGCAGGTATACCACATCCTCCGTTCATCCGCATCCGCAAGCCCAGTACTAAAAAGAATAGCATCCCTAAGGGCAGACGGAACCATATTCATCCAGCAGATAGAACGCGACGACTCATATTTGTCCGACCAGACAACAGGCGCAAGCTACGTAATATGGGTCTACGGCTCTGACTATGCCAACAAAGAAAGCTCCGACCAGCTTCAGACTCGTTGGGAATGGAACAGAAACTCCCAGCTTTACGAAATAAGGGAACAGGAACGCATAACCGGAAACCTCATCGCTGCCCGCGAACTTGCAAAAATTCAGGACGGAACGGTTGGAACCTTTGCAAACTTCCTCGAAGGCCTTTGGTACAAGACAGAAAACAGGGGCTCCCAGGTTCACTACATATTCTTTGACTGGAACGAAGACCGCCAGATTGTATTTCTAGACGGAAGCGAAGAAGGTGTCTTTGACTGGCACAATTCAAACGTAAGGCGCAACGGAATGTATATTTCCACCACAAACCTGGAAATAGAAAACCTCCAGCGCCGCATAGACATATCTCTTATTTCCAAGGACCAGATCCGCATCCACGTACAGGACGACGTTCGCATGTACTTTAGCGAAAGCTCCTCATGGGACGGCTACTACAAAAAGGTGAATTTTGCCTCTAAGCTTACCAAAAAAGAGGGTGGGGAAGACCAGTCCGCAAAGAAATTCCTGGAAGAACTGGAAAAAGCATCTTCTTGGAAGACTGTAGACGGAACGGTTTTTAAGTTCTCAGACGGAAACTACAACGCAATCGGTGACTCAATAAACGACAACGGCATGTATTCTTCTATACAGATGTCTGGCCAGGCATTCATCCAGTTCCGCTCATTTACGGCAACCCCGCTTCTAAGCGGAATATACCTTTTGGAACGCTCGCCGGCAGAAGGTGTGGTAGAAGAGGGGGCAATAATCCTTAGGCCCTACGTTCTTACGCCATCCTCCTGCTATCCTTCCCGCGACAAAATGCTGGTCCTGCAGAACAACGATTAGCCAAGCGGTGTCCACCCGGCCAATCATTAGCCTCCGCAATCAGTCCGCAATCACTCCGCAGCAATCAGCCAGCAAATATCAGTCCGCAAGCCCTCAGCAATCAGCCAGCAAATCAATCAATCAGCTAACATCAGCCAGCCGGAACAATATCCACCCAGTCTATAAGAATCTGAGCGCTAGCCTTAGACTGGGTACCCGACTTAATGTTTATGCCAATAAATTTATTCTTTTCCATAGCGTTCTTGTTAAGCTTAAAAGAAACGTTCTTAGACCCAAGGTTTGCCCTCTTGTCCCTAAAGTTAAGCTCTATCGTATGCCATCCAGCCCCAATATCGTCAAAGGTAAAGTTTTCAATCGCTCCCCTAAGGTTCACCTTGTAAAGGCTCTCGTTCTTAAAATAAGAAACAAAATTAAGCGTTGCAAGTTCATCATGGGCTGCAAGCTCTGCCGGAATATAAATATGAATGCGAAGCACTGAACCGGAAAGATTGTACACCTGGTCCTTGTCCCTGGCAGTCCCCAAAAGAATACCGTATTCCTTGCCGGAAGAAAGGTCAAGGTTTGCAGTAAGCATACGCTTTTTATTGCCAGCGTTCACAAAAGAAACCACATCCGGGTCGTCCGTAGTCTTAAGATATACGGTCTCGTCGTTCAAATCCTGGCTTCCGGTCCAAACCTTAGTCTGCATCTTGGAAAAATTGTTGGAAATAACGGTCTTCTGCTTCTCACTGCCGGATTTTTCTATAACAGACGGAGGAACGGTAATGTTCAGCCTGTCCGGGTCAAGATATTTCTCCGCGGCTGGAACCTTGTATTTCTTCTTCTTTTCATTCTCCGCCTCGTCGCTTTTCACGCTTCTGCATGCCGTTATAATGCAGATAATGGCGGCAACCACCCCAAGAATAACCTTTTTGGTCTTAGAATTCAAATTCAGCATAAATATCCCCTGCTTTACTATCGGAATTTTTCCAGACACTTTTTACTTTTGCCTTTTTTCCTTAATTTTTTGGACGAAGCTCTGTTTACTCTACCATATTACCGCACCGCCAACACTGCCATTTTTTACTCTGTAAAACAAGGAGCACCACGGATGGTGCGTCAAATGTTTGCATAAAGAATATGCGGGTTTTCGCCTGAAAAGCCGTAAGTAAAAAATGACAGGAGGTCATTTTTTACGGGCTTTCCGGGGTTCCGGCATCCGCCTCCATTGCTACCGCAACCGCCTCCGGCGGCCCCTCCAATCCCGCGTATATTGCCTAAGAAATCCATAACTTTTTACTGTTTTGCAAGAAAGACAAAAAAAACAGTACCTTTTACTTACAGTCATGCTGAACGCGGTTGTTTGCAACCAATTTCAGCATCTATATCTTCTTTGCCACGGATATTCCTAATCAAGTCCGGAATGACAATTCGTTAAATTGCTGGCATTGCAAAAAAAACTTGACTTTTGCCAAAGCGCTTGTTATATTATAAAAGAATCGGGGGTGTACCGGTTTCGACAGACAGGAGTAATCTTGTGCTGCAGGTGAGGCTGTCGCCTGGTCTCTGATACAGACGAAAACAATAACTGCAAAACGTAGAGAAGACGACGAGTCTGAAAACGAACAGTTAGCTCTTGCTGCCTAACTTAAGGCACTGAGAGCCGGAATTTATGCTGCGCTGTTCCTAGCGGTGTAAAATTCTGTCACAAATAGGGACTTGCCTTGCAGAATGTGCGGGTTCTGCCCGGGACGCTGAGCAATCGGCCATCCGTAATAAGGAGACGACGCCTTTGAAGCCGCTACCGTCTCCCGACAAATATCTCGCTTCAATAAACCTGTAGAGGCACCTGCTTAGCCTGCTTGGACGGGAGTTCAACTCTCCCCATCTCCATAAAAGCCATTCTTTTGCAAACAAGTGTTTGTAATAAGAGTGGCTTTTGTTATTTTAAAGTTGAACTCCCCGTAGTGAGCGCCGACCAAAGGGAGGAAAAGGTGGCAAGGAGGCCACCGCCAGCGAACGAAGGCGGTCGCAATGAGCGAACAGGAAGTGAGCGAATGAAGACAGTTCAACTCTCCCCTGTAATATGCTTGCGGTTCAGTATATTTTCTGGTAATATAAAGAAGTAGAATAAAGTTCCCCACCCCTTAACCGGCATCTTAGCCAAGCAGGGAACTTAAACGGATACGTTTAAATTTTGTTATGTGGACGCCCGCATTGGGGCGCTTGGTTTGAAAAGTATGAAAAAATTAATTTGTATATTATTTACTTTAACTGTTTTGGTTGCCTCAACATTTGCAGACAAGAGTCGGTTTTACAAGGACGGCAAGGTCATCGACACGATGTATGTGGATTCGGAGGACGGATTACGCGTCAGGGATTATCCTTCTCTAAAATCCAACAGGCTCTGCGGACTTCAGCACAGGCTTCCAGTCAAAATCGTGGCAATCGGCAAAGAAGAAACGATTGACGGCATAATGGCTCCGTGGGTAGAAATCCTTATTCCTCGCTACGAGTGGAAAGCAGAAGAACCTGAGTTCGGTTGGGTATTCGGCGGGTATCTGGTAAAAGAACAGCCTGAATTTGACAGCTCGAATTGGGACAGTGCAGCTGTAAAGCGTTATCTCATGTCAAAGGAATGGCAGATGCTGGTTTGGTATGACAACTGGGGAGCGGTAAATTTTTATGAAAACGGCAAGGCTGAAATAACAGGAAAAAGTATGTCCTCTTCCAAAACATGGACTTTCAACTATCAGATTTTAAGCGGCAAGAAAATCAAAATCAGCAATATTTCTGACACACAAATCCGCTCTCACTCAATTCAGCAACCGCCCAGCAGCGAGATTTACAACCAGACCTACACCTTGGAATTCAGTGATAATCTGCACGTCAGAACAAAAGAATCAAGCGCATTAGATTTGTTTTACTATGTTCCCGCAGATTATCCAGAACTTTTTACCCGACGCGAACTTTACGAAACCGATGATTTTCAATGGCACAGCGGAAATTACTATGACTATAAACAATTCAGGAACTATTTTGAGTTTTATGTTTATCAAAAAAAGCGGTTCAACGAAATACAAGACTCGGATATTCAGAATTTT
>JAGACC010000257.1 GCA_017614295.1 Treponema sp. | reverse complement strand
TACTTTTCTATCTGAATATTCTTTGGTATTAGTATGTATTTCTTTGCAAACCACGCCCGCAGACCCCACCCCACCTTCGCAAACAGAATCCTTACCCGAAGAAGAAGAAACCCTCTTTTACCGCGGCAGACAAATAGTCCTCTTGCCAACCGGAGCCGGTAAATCCCTCTGCTTCCTCACCCCTGCACTCCTCCTAAAAGGCCCAACGCTAGTAATCTACCCGCTATTGGCACTCATGGCAGACCAAAAAAGGCGAATGGACAGCGGAGGAATAGAAAGCGTCATCTTTAGGGGTGGACAAAGCCCTCAGGAAAGAGAAGAAAACTTTTCCAAGATAAAAAAAGGCGCAAAAATCATCATAGCAAACCCGGAAGTCCTGCAGAATAAATCCATCGTAAAAGGACTGGCAGCCTGCAAGATTCAGCACATAGCAATAGACGAAGCCCACTGCGTAAGCGAATGGGGAGACAGCTTCCGTCCATCATACCTTACGCTTGGAAAAATCATAAGGCAACTTGGCTGCAAAACGGTCACCGCCTTTACCGCAACCGCATCCCCGCAAGTGCTAAGCCGGGTAAGCCAAGTACTCTTCGGTGGACAAAGCCACATCGTAAGAAGCGACGCAGACAGAAGCAACATCCGCTACAACGTAATTTACGCCTCCGCAAAGAAAAGGGAAGCATTCAGACTGGCAGTTACAGAAAAAAAGCCCCTCTTGATATTCTGCGGAACAAGAGCCAAATCCGAAGACATGGCACGCGAACTTGCACTTTACATGGGTCAAGACAAGGTAAAATTCTACCACGCAGGCCTAAACCGCAAAGAAAAGACAGAAACCGAGGAATGGTTCTTTGGCAAAAGCGATTCTGTCCTCTGCTGCACCTGTGCCTACGGAATGGGAGTGGACAAAAAAGACATAAAGACCGTAATCCACCTGGAAAGCCCCTCCTCTGCCGAAAGCTACCTGCAGGAAAGCGGAAGAATAGCCCGAGACGGAAGCATAGGAAAAGCCATACTGCTCTGGAACTACGCTGACCACAAAAAATTCAGCGCATACCCCCCAAATTCCCGGGAATACAAAATGCTGCTCTTTGCAGAAAGCTCAACATGCCGAAGACAAGTATTGCTCGATGCCCTGGGTGCAGAAGAAGCAGTCTGTTCCGGATGCGACGTGTGCGAACGCGGAGGAAAAGCCCCCTTTGCATACGACCTGGACCTTGCGCTAAGATTCATAACCAAAAACAGAAAGATGTACGGCTACAGCCAGACCCAAGCCCTTCTGGAAAAAGAATTCAACAAAAAAGACCTTGCAGTCTTTGGACTAAGGATTTGGGATCAAGAAGACATTCTGCTAATCCTTTCGGAGCTAAAGTCAAGAATGCTAATAAAAAAATGCCGCTGGCCCTGGAAAGGAAGACTTACATGCGTAAAAGACAAAAACAATGCTTTGAACAAAAAAAAGGAGCGCCCCGTTACAGAAGCGCACCTTAAAATCAGGAGGAGTTTTATGTTTAACAGAAGAAAACTGGTTAATAAAATTATCGGCAAGAACAAAGCCTAGTTAAGACTATTTTTTCTTTGCCCCGGAAGCCGCTGGAGCACCCTTTTGGTTATGGTCACCGTTAGCCTCGCCCTGCCCTTCTTCCTTCTTTTCGGACTTGGCAGCCGCAGCCGCTGCTTCAGCCTGGGCCCTAAGAAGAGCCTTGCGCTTTTTAAGCGAAAGAGGACGCTTCTTGTACCTTATTACATAGTTTGCAAGGGAGATAATAAAAATCGTGAGTACGGCGGTAACAATAACACGCCAGTCTGCAACCACCTTAAAGGCAAGCCGCAGCAATTCTGAAATATTCATACCTACTTATCGGCATCAGAAAGCAAAAACTGAACCCATGAACGCTCAAGCAAAAAAAGCAAAAAAGTAAACTTGCAACAACAAACAAAAAGAGATAGTATAGCGGGAACTATAAGGTCAAATTTCGAGTTTTGAAAAGACCTGTCATTACCGGGCTCGACCCGGTAATCTTTTTAGCAGATTATCGGGACTTTTCGCAACGAAGTTTCCAGCAAGCCCGATAATGACACATTTTCGCAAAAAAAACTTGAAGTTGAACCTATAAGACAAAGAGGCCGTTTATGGAAACCATCGAAATATTGCGCCAACTTGCAATCATCATAATCTTTGCAAAACTATTCGGATTAACTGCAAGGCGTCTAAAAGCCCCACAGGTTGCAGGAGAAATCGTAGCAGGACTCATAATAGGCCCAAGCTTACTTGGTTGGGTTCAGCCGTCACAATTCCTTGCCGGAATGGCAGAAATAGGCGTAATCCTTCTTATGTTCAATGCAGGACTCGGAACAAACATAAACGAACTAAAGCGAAGCGGACTCAAGGCAACACTAATCGCTTGCGCAGGAGTATTCATTCCACTTGTATGCGGAACAGCACTCTTCATGTTCTTCTTTGGATTCGACAAAGTTGGCTCAGAAAGATTCTACAAGGCAATCTACATAGGAACAATCCTAACTGCAACCAGCGTAAGCATAACGGTTCAGACATTAAAGGAACTCGGCAAGCTAAAGAACTTTACCGGAACCACAATCGTAAGCGCCGCAATCATAGACGACGTAATAGGAATCATAGTGCTAACCGTGGTAATAGGCTTCAAAGACCCAACTTCAAACACGCTAAAAGTAGTCTTAAACACAGCGCTATTCTTTGTATTTGCACTGGTTGCAGGCTACATCTTCTACAGAATCTTCAAAATCGTAGAAAAGCGCTACAACCACACCCGCCGCATCCCAATCGTAGGACTTGCACTTGCATTCTCCATGTCATACATTGCCCAGCACTTCTTTAACGTTGCAGACATAACAGGAGCCTACATAGCAGGAGTAATTCTTTGCTCCACAAAGGATTCCGACTACATAGCCCGCAAAATGGACATAAACTCCTACATGCTCTTCGGACCGGTATTCTTTGCTTCCATTGGACTTTCCACCAACGTAAAGAACATAGACACCACAATCCTGGTCTTCTCACTGGCATTCGTACTGGTTGGAATGAGCTCAAAAGTAATCGGCTGCGGCCTAATGGCAAAAGCATGCAGATTCAACCGTCTGGAAAGCCTAAAAATCGGCTGCGGAATGATGACCCGCGGAGAAGTAGCCCTCATCGTAGCCCAGCGCGGACTTGCTGCAGGCCTCTTGGAACACACCTTCTTTACGGCGGTAATCCTACTTATAATAATAAGCTCAATCACCACCCCAATAATCCTAAAGGCACTCTATTCCAAAGACAAGGAAATTGAACCTGTAGCAGCAAATAGTTAATTTTACAAGGGGGGAAGTCTCCCCCTCGGCTACAATTCGTCGCATGCATACGCACGCTCCTCATTTCCGCCTACCCCCTCTGCGGGCTCAAACGCCGCCCGCAACACCTGCTATATGATAAACAAATATATGAAAATAGAAACTGCGAGTTTTCGTCTTCGAAAACTCGGTAGCGAGCGTAGCGAGCGAACAACGCCCCAATGTTGATGGGTGTTAGTATATAAATCGCGAATTACGCAGTAATTCGGTAGCGAGCGCAAGCGAGCGAACAAGGCCTGCTATGTTATTTTATTTTAACATTTCTACTAATCCATCGGGAAGTTTAATATAACCTTTTGCCGGGTCATGAATAACCTTGTAAAAATGTTTTCCATCAAACCAATATATTGAATTTGAAATGCTTCCTGGGCCTTGCTGATACATATAATTTACAATTGCCATCATTTGTACAATATCATTATTCAATGTCTCTTTATTAATATTTTTTAAAATTATTCCATATCTATTTGGAATAGCAACAAAAGCTCCATATCTTGAAATAGAATTATATTTGTTATTTAAATCATAAATAGAGGATGTGACAAAAATATTCGTATCAGAAAGCATTACCGAAACAGAGAATGAATCTGAAATTTTATACTCTTCAAATTCTTCTTTATTGTTTTTTAACGTATTACTCTTTGCACTTTCTAAAATTTCTTTTTCTGTTTTCTTCCATTTTTTTAAATAATCGCTTGATAAACTTTTTATTGTACTCGGAAATTCTATCACAACAACGCTAATATATTCTTCTGTTAAAGATTCAAATACTGAAGACTTCGAAATCTGGTCTTTATAGTCAATTGGGTATATTCGTAATTTTAGATAATCTTTACCTGTTTCAAAGCTTTCCAATTTTGGGAGAATTTCTTTTTCTTCATTCCTACTTATTTTTACTTGCGAAAAATAGTTTTTAACTAAATTTTTCCATTGTGATTTATCATTTTGAGAGCAGATATTATATAAATTTGTTAATCCAACTTCAGTTCCCACATCAAAATATTCATTTTCTTCCCTAATAACAAAATACTGCTCGTTGAAATGCTCTTCATAATTTTGTATATGGATTTCTTTTAGCTCTTTTTTTACAATATTTATAAAAGTATTATAGTCCTTACTAGATTGCGCAGTTACTGAAAACAGGACTAGAATGCTCATTATTAATAATATTATTTTTCTCTTCATTTTTTCTTCCTTAGCTCCCCAATGAGGACGTCCTCATAAGACCATTTAACATCATTTAATCCCAAAAGTAAAGGTAAAGCAGGTGTCAACGGTGAAAAATTCCCCCCAACATACTCCGCCTCGTTAAAAAATTGCCTCCGTGCAATTTTTTACCTGCAAGTTTTCTTACAAAAACTTGCAAGTTCATACCGCTGCCATCTGACGCGCCCCGCTGGAAGCTGCGCTGCGTGACCCCATGGCGCTCCTTGTTCACGAAAGGTAGAAGGGCGGATTTCGCAACGAGCACGAATGTGCGAAGTTTCAAGCGAACGGCGGTGGCGCAAAGCAATGTTCAGTCGAGTTAGCCAAGGGAAAATATGGTAGAGCAAACAAAAATTAGTCCTAAAAACTAAGTTCAAAATGACAAGATTCGAGAGATTTTTTTTCAAGTATTTGACTTGTTTGCGTAAATGGCTTATAGTTTAAATATGTCGAATGGTATCAATTTTTTTCAGACTTTGCTCGCTTCTATTTTTGGGGGTAACGACCCTGACGCAGTAAAAAGAAAGCTTTTAAAAAGTATTGCGAAGAACCTTTCAAGAACAAAGTTTCATTTTTATAAAATCAGCTCAAAGGAAGTAGAACCGGCGTTTGCAAAGTTTTTCTACGATATATACAAGGCTATTTCTCCGGCCCAGGCCATGTTCCAGAACACAAGCCTAGCTACCCTAAAGCAGTTTGTTATTTCGTCTTCACTTTCGGATGCCCAGCATGCACAGCTTGCAGACCTTACCGAAGAGTCTATCCGCGAACTTGCAACCACAATGAACGCCAAGGACTTAAGGAAGCAGGTTTCTTCAACATATTCAGCATTTGCACAGGGATTCACTTCTGCAAGGACTGCTTCCATAGACCTGCTCTATTCAAAGCTGGTGGCCTTTTACAACTTCTGCACCTACGACTTTTACGTTATCATAAAGAAGTTTGACTCTTCCCTCCACGAGCGCAATTTTAGCATTTTGCCTAAGTTCCGCGCTACAGACGGTGAACGCATAGAAGAGGACCTTAAGAACTTTACTTCCGTAGCATGGGCAATTCCGATGGACGCTTCCTGGGACGAAATGTTCGAGCTTATGAAGAAGATAAAGGGTATAGAGCCTATTGCACCCAATATCTGGAAGAAAATCCTGGCAAGGCTGCGCTCCGTAAAGGACGAAAACGTCTTTGAGATGATGATTCAGCTTATAAGCGAAGATCCTCTCTACAGGGAAAAGGTACGCATAGAAAACCAGCACATAATGGACGGCTACCTGCAGGAAATAAAGAGGCAGATGGAAAGCGTTCTGGAAGACGTAAGGGAAAACGAGACCAAATGCCATACGGAAAAGCTTGTTAACGAGGTATTTGGTACGCTTAACATAGAGCCTCTTAAAAACTACAATTCGGAGATAAACGAAGTTCTAAACAAGAAGAGTTTTAAGGGCTTTACCTACGAAGAACCTATAAAATACCTTAAATTGTTCCTATTGGACTACGCAAAGAAGGACATACGCGACTTAAGCGACATTATCCTTGTCCGCGGAGAATGGACAAACCAGCAGATGTCTACCCCCATGAGCGAGGCTTTGCACAGGCTTTTAAACATTTCCGACGCAATCGTAAAGTTTGACGAAAAACTTGCGGAAAACGGTGAGTGGGGAATGAAGATTAAGACCCTTCTGCCCCGCTGCGAAAGGGACAAAGAAGCGCGCAACATCATAAACATGGTAATAGGCGACGCTAACGACGAAGCGGCACAGCTTATAACTGGTTCTGTAAAGTATCTTATCATCTACGACAAGAACCTTAAGACTGCCCTGGAAGACTTTATGAAGGCTCCCCACAGCCAGCTTATCGTAAACTGGAAGGATTTGGACAGGTTCACCGAGGGTAAGCTAAAGACCAAGGCCGTAACCATCTACAAGACCATTTACTCTTTTGTACAGCTTATGCAGATGTTCAACATTCAGCTAAAGACAGCCCCCCGCTACTAAATTTATTGGATTTTCTTGAATTTTAATATGGACGGCAGTTCAAACTACGGACTGCCGTTTTTTTTGCAAAGAAAAAAATTATCATAGAACGGCTTTCCAGGGTTCCGCGGGCCCCTACCCGCTCCATTGCCTGCGGCAATCCGCTTCGCGTACCCTTCCAATCCGGGCCTCAGGCCTTTTGCAATTGGCACTTTACAGAAGACATTCTTCACCCGTACCGCAGATTTTTCTTATGCTTCCATCCTGAATAAGATATGATTCACCGCAAATTTTTTCTGCACTTCCGTCTGAATAAAGATAGCTTCCGTCGCATATGGCAACAAACTTTCTGCCATAGCTATCGGGATAGGTAACTTCTTCAAAAAGCTTTTTCCCGTCCAAAATATTATCTTTTGTATCCTGATAATGTGGAAGCAGCATAACATCCGTAAGCCCAAGGCCTTCCAAGAACCGCCTGAACTTTGGATCAGAAGCTTCCCCTTCCTCTTCCGGCTGGGCATAAACAGTACTTGCCACGTTCATGCTACCCGCACTTATTCCAAGCACGGTACCTTCAAAGCCCTTCATGCAGTCCTTTAGGCCAATCTCTGCAAAAAAGGCATTTTGGGTAGGAACATGCCCGCCGCCAAGAATTATAAGGTCACTTGATCCGACAAGTTCCTTTGCATGCGCCTTATTCCTGCCGTCCAAGATTTTATAATCATCAAAAGTAAATCCAGACAACTCCATCGTATACTTTACGGCATTGGAAAAACCTTCCGTAAAGCCTATATCCTCTGGAGCAGAAGTAATCATCAGGGCAGATTTGTGTTCACACTTTAAAAGTCTTTCAACAAATTTATTCTTTTCGTTCAATGGCTTTCCCGGCTCAGTAAAGGGGGAACTTACCAAAAATAATTTTTTTGCCATTAAGAGTGCTTAGCGCAGTATTGAATCCACCAAAGCCTTAAGTGCAGGGTCCTGCTTTACGGAACTGGTCTCCAAATCCTGGGAAATAGTAAAGATTCCGTTCTTAACAATAATAGCCTTACCTTCTGACTTTACATCCAAACCGTTCATAAAAGCGCTGTCTCCTTGTAAATTTAAAATGCCTTCAGCTTTTTTTAAAAGTCCGCCGAGCTGCTGCTCTTGAGAAGAATTGTCCTTTTTGATACCGCCGTCTTTCTCTAGCATTTTTTATCAAAGCCTTTGCATAGGTTTTATAGTTATCGGAATTTTCACTCCGGGAATTTAGACTGCAATCTCTAAAAGAATTACTTTTTAGCTATTGCGCTCAGGATTTTTCCTCTTCACCGTTAAATGGGTTGAATGGAACCGTCTCAAAAGATGAAAGATCCTTTTTTTCCTGCTCAGACATGGGTTGCTCTTCTTTCTCTGGAACCGGGGAAACGTCGTCAAACTCCTGGGCAGCTTCTTCCGCAGAAATTTCCTGGACCTTCTTTTTTTCCTGCAAAGAAGAATCATTTTTAGCCGCATCGGGAATAAATTCTTCTAGTTCCACCTCTTCTTCAAGCGGCTCTGCTTCGGGGATTTCCTCTATTTCTTCAGCTTCTTCAACCGCCTCCGCTTCTTCTGCCTGGGGGGCATCTTCCAGCTCTTCTGCAGGCTCAGCCTCGGGAATTTCCTCTACCTCTTCAACCGCCTCTGCTTCGGGGATTTCTTCCACTGCATCCACAGCTTCTGCGGCCTCCGCTTCCGGAATCTCCTCCACTTCATCAACAGGCTCTGCTTCGGGAACCTCTTCAAGTTCATCCAGCTCCTCAAGTTCCTCAACATCATCCGCTTCCTGTGGCTTGGGAATTTTCTCTTCTGGAGTAAGAACTTCCGGCTTAGAGCTATTTTCTATCTTTTCAATCTTTTCTATTTTTTCAACACGACGTACGCTGTCTATTGAAGGGAATTCCTCATAAGGCTTTGGATCAAGGTTTTCATCCTTGTAGGAACTTATAACCTCCGCCATACGCCTTCCGCCGCTCATTGCAGACATAAGCTCGCTCCAAGACTGGTCAAGGAAGAGATTAACCTCTTTGCGGTGCTTTTTGCCCCTCTTTCCAAGGCTGCTTATTATCTCCGCATTAACGTCCTGCCTTCGCAAAGAGAATTCCTTCTCCAAAGCGCGCCAGTCAGCGGTGTCCTTACGCTCAAGATACTGCCTGAACAAAGAAAGCTCAAATTTGCGGATTCTGGAGCTTATTATGACCATATCGTCATGCTTAAGGTTAAAGAGTGTAAACACAATCAGGAAAAGGGTTATAAATAGACAGGAAAGTATTACCGCCCTTTCCAAGTCCGAAAAGGTAAATACGCTTTCGTTGCAGACCCAGCCGGTCTTACAGAACCTGGACGAAGCAGAGGTAACAAGAACCATAAGAGACTCTTCCTCCTGCCCCTTCACAATCACAAGCCGCTGAGCATTACCGCTGTCAGACTTACCGCCACTAGCCCACTTCTGCTCTATGGAATCCACCATAAAAGCCCTGTCCTTATAGGCAAGATAAGGCATACCAAAAACAATACCCACGTTCTCCGGAGTTTCAAGATTTGCTTCCTTATTCCTAGGGGCAACCACCTTACTCTTAGTGTTAAGCGGCAAAAGATCCTGGCTTATAAGCTCATCCGTAAAATCCCCCGACTTTACGTAAAAAAGAATCGTTCCACGCCAGGCAGTGTACTTGTCAAAATAAGGCATGGAAAAGATGAACCTGTCACCGTCGCTGTCAAAATAAAGGCTTGAACGCCTGATTATCTTCTCTGCGGTAGAAGCAAATTCACCGTTGTCGCTGGAGGCAAGGTTTGCAAATTCAATCTCGTTAAGGGCTGTGTAGTCCTTCCATGCAAGATATTCCTTGCTCTGCTGAAAAATATCGCTGTCGTAAGTGGAAAAATGAATGTGAACCGAATCGTTTTCTACAATGCGGATTCCCTCAAGCCCCTTTACTTCCTCAAAAAGCATTCCTGCCGCACGGCCACGCTTGTCCACATCTTCCTGAGAAGCTTCCCTTTCTATATAAGTTGCATTCTCCGGCAAAAGCGCGTATGCCGCAAATTTCTCCAGCAGCGAATCTGTATAGCGGTCAAAGGACTGGCCTATCTTTTCAAGAGTTTCCCCCTTGTTCCTGACCATCCTGGGAGCATAAAATTTTACTTCTATATATTCAAAGCCGCCAAGAAAAGCAAAGCAGCAAAAACCTGCAAACAAGAGAAGCGTTATAAGTAGACTTACCAACGTTTTTTGAGTCTGGGACACAATTTACCTCAAGGACATTGCCGGAAAAACGGCAGATTTCCCTTTGATTTTCGGCAAAAGGCTTTTTAAATTTAAATTTTCTTGCGGCAGCTTTTTATGCAAAGGGCTTTCCGCACTTCTCAGACTAACCTCCGCCCATCCCGCTGCGAGGGACTAAAGGTTTGCAAGCAGCCCGGTGCTCCAATCCCTGCCGTGGCTACACCTCCCTATATTCCACCGCAAAGTCATTCTTCCAGTCGCACTTCAAAAGCTCATATTCATTTGAATCGTATTCAAGATTATCCCACCTGCGTACTTTCCTTACCCTGCCAACAAAGCTAAAGCCCAAAGACTCGCACAAAGCAGCTGATGCAAGGTTCTCCTTAAAGCAAGAATAATGAAATTTCACCCCGCCAAGCCTGTCAAAAACAATAAAAGCAAGCGCAGAAAGAAGCTCCTTACCCAAGCCCCTCCCCTGAAAAGCAGAAGCAATGCATATTCCGCAGTCCCCAAAAGCAGCATCTTCCCCGGCAATAGGACTTACCCCCGCAAAACCAATAACCTCTCCGCTTTCCCTAAGGCAAACAAAATAAGCATCGTTCAAAGCCTGGAATTCAATCACCTTTTTAAGCCTTTCCTCCGCCTCCCCCAAAGAATCAAGCGGCTGCCACAACATGTACTTTGCAAGCGACCCGTCAGACCAAACATTCTTATAAATTTCACCGCAATCGCTTACACTGGCCTTTCTTAAAACAAGACGTTCCGTAACAAAAAAGCCCATCATTCCGTCATCCTGTAATCCTTATCCTCATCAATCATCTCAAGCATAATCTTTGCATACCTAGGATCAAACTGACTACCAAGCCCCTTCTCTATCTCGCTACGGACAGTCTTCTGGTCCATGGTGCAGCGGTAGCTCCTGTTGCTGGTCATAGCGTCATAGGCATCCGCAACAGAAATAATCCTCGCAAGGTCTGGAATATCCTCCCCACGAAGCCCCTCCGGGTAACCATTACCGTTGTACTGCTCGTGGTGGTAGTGGGCACCAATATTCAGGTAGGGGGAACGCGTAATATTGGAAAGAATCTCCCATCCCCAAACCGTATGCTTCTTAATCTCGTCAAATTCCTCAGGAGAAAGCTTACCCTTCTTGTTAATAATAGTTCCGCTAACACCAATCTTACCAACATCGTGGAGCAAAGCCGCAAAATAAACCTCCCGAATCTCCTTGTCGCTCTTCCCGGCCCTTCTTGCAATCTCCTTTGAATACTCGGCAACCCTGTTTGAATGCCCATGTGTGTAGCGGTCCTTAGCGTCTATTGCACTAGCCAAAGCCCTTGCAGTCTCCTCAAAAAGCTGGCTCAAATGCTCCTGCTCAGCCTTCATCAATGCAAGCTTCTCGCCCTGCCCCCTCTCCAAAGCCACGTTACGCCTGTAAATAAGAATAATGGCAACCAGAGAAGTAAGGGCAATAAAAGTTCCCGGCAAACTTGGAATATTGTGCCTAATAAAAATCCCCTGGGCAAGCCGAATAAACCTTACAACGGTAATCCCCATACAGGTGCAAAAACCAAGCTTCCCAAAAAAAACCACAAGAAAAATAAGAACTATATTCGAAATAGAAGACAAAACCCCCGCAAATGCAGAAAGCGGAATCTTGCCATTCAAAACCGTAACCATCGCGCGTGAATGGGCAAAATGAGTTGTATAAGGAACAGTTATAAAATAGAGAGCAAGAGTAATCAAAAACATTACCCAAGTAAGAGGACGCATAGCCTTTACTTCTACCACAAGTGAACCAAAAAAACAGCGGAGTCTTCTCATACCCCAAAATTATACCACACTTTTCAAATTTTCATAATATTTTTTTCTTTCTTTTCTTGGAGCAGCCTTCTTGGTCAAACTGTGCCTTGCGGCAATCCTCTCCTATTACCCGCTTTCCAGGGCTCCGCTCACGCTCCGACCCGCCTTACGGCGGTTTGGCTCCGCCACCCTTCCAATCGGGGCTAAACCCGCACCGCTCCCTAACCCCGCACCGCTCCCTAACCCCGCACCGTCACCCTAAACTCGTTTCAGGGTCTATGTATCTTTACCAACATTTATGCTCTTGCAAGTACGAATGCCCGCAAAGAAGAAAAAAACTCGCTTCGTAGTAGAGGGGGCCTCCCCTTAGTTCGGGGTCCAAGGGTCCACCCTTGAAAATTCAACTCTTTTTTGCTAGACTTTCTCTCATGGAAGAAGAAAACACAGAAGTAAAGCCAGTCGGTCCAAAAACCGCACTTGTAAGCATAATCGGAAGACCTTCAGCGGGAAAATCCACATTCCTCAACACTGCAAGCGGAGAAAAAATCAGCATAGTATCCGCAGTACCGCAGACCACAAGAAACGCAATCCGCGGAATCGTAAACACATCGCTTGGACAGCTTGTATTTGTGGACACACCGGGCCTTCACCTAAGCGAAAAAAAGCTTAACCTAAAGCTTACAAAAATAGCCGCAGACCAGATAAAAAACAGCGACGCAATTCTGTACATTCTTGACTCCACCCGCGACCACGGCGAAGAAGAAGAGCTAATCAGCTCCATGGTAAAACCCTTTGCCCAAAAGCTGGTAATCGCAATCAACAAAACAGATTCAGCAGAATCATCAGCCTCAATCACAAAGCTTTTCCTGGACAAGCAGTTCCCCGACTTTCCAAAAGAAAGAATCATAGAAATAAGCGCCCAGGAAGACAAAAACGTAAACGAAGTGTTAAAGTCACTTTACGACCTAGCCCCGGAAGCACCCCATCTCTACCCGGAAGAATACTACACCGACCAGGAAGTTGAATTCCGCATAAGCGAGATTATCCGCGGCAAAGCAATAGAAAGGCTGGAAGAAGAACTCCCCCACGCCATCTACATAAGCATAGAAGACATGAAGATGGAAAAGCAGAACCTCTTAAAAGTCCGTGCCAACATCTGCGTAGAGCGCGAAAGCCAAAAGGGAATAGTAATCGGAAAGGGAGCATCCATGATAAAAGCAATCCGCGTAGAAAGCATAAAGGAATGCAGAAAGATTTTCCCCTACCGCGTAGACTTAGACCTACAGGTAAAAGTAGACAAAAACTGGCGCCAAAAGGATGCAGTACTGAATAAAATCTTAAAATAGCATTATCTGTTTGCCAAGACTGTCATTACCGGGTCCGCTGGAAACTTCGTTGCGAAAAGACCCGGTAATCTTTCAAAACAGATTCTCTTATCAGTACAGCCTCAGCAAAGGAAGCATCAAACCTTAAACTGGTTAATCTGGTTACCAATATTGTTTATAGAGGACTCAATGCTGGAAGAAACCTGAGAAAGCGAATTGCCCATGGCATCAATCTTCTTTGCACCAGAAGCCATATCTTCCATACTGTCCCTCATGCTAACCGTAGAATCCTGCAATTCCTTAACAGAACCCAAGATAATCTTG
>JAGACC010000035.1 GCA_017614295.1 Treponema sp. | reverse complement strand
ATTGTTTTTATGGTAACTTTTTTCCGCGGTGGAATAACTACGACTTCGCTTGTCTTGGAAAATTCCTTTGCGTCAAGAATGATGTTGCCCCCTGCGGATGAACCAGGTGCGGCAGCCCTTCTAAAAATCATCATAAAAGAAAGAATTCCTGCGGCCAAAATAAAGATGATTGCGGCTAAGATTTTTTTTGTGCGTTTTTCCATACTCATTTATTTTATATCATTATACTTGTGTTGTAAAGAATTATAAGTAACATCCGTAGTCACTTGCATTGAATATGAATACGGATGTGTCTTGGTGTTCATGGGGGCAAGGTTGCGGTTTCTTTGTCAAGGATGATGACGGGGGGGGTTGCGGGGGTCTCCCCCGCAGCAGGGGGTGTCGGCACAACGGAGTGTGACGCAGGGGGAAGGCTTTCCCCCTCATTATTTCCATCGATATTCGTTGTGGGAACTGCGGGTGTGTCTTGTGCGCCAAATTTGAATTCCAAATTTGAATTCCTAAAAAAAACTTGAAGAATACAGTATATGGCTGTATAATTTTAATCTGGAGGACAGTATTAATGAAGATAAAGTATCCAATCAGTCTTAAGCAGATACTTCTTTTTTCGTTTCTGATTATTTTGGTTCTTGGAGTTTCTACAGCCCTAGTTTCTACCCTCGTGCGTACTGATGACAAAATCAAAGCGGAAGAGAACAATCTTGCACTTAACGGACGAACTGCACAGACGGTTCAGTCTGCTTTTGAAAACATGCAGAGCAATTCCTATATCTTGTTCGAGTCATTTTCTGTTGTTGCCGATGAAAAGCAAAAGAAGGAGCTTGGAGACGCATTCTTCCGTTCAAACCAGGACATCCTCTTTGTTTCCAGCCCGGAGACCGATCTTCTCTTTAACCCACAATACGAAAAGTTTGCCGCCGGAGTAAGGGCTTTTTTGGGTATGCCGGAAGTTTCTGCTGTTCTTTCCAGCAAGTCCGCTGACCAGAAGGTAATGTATTTTAACGCATCCCAGGTCTTTGAATTTCCAGCAGTAATCTTTATCTACAAATATGGACCTTCCAACGACGTAAGGAATGGGGTTGTAGGCTTGAACGTTGCATCCCTTTCTGAACTTATGGCCACAGGTTCAAACAACACGACAATCCTTGTAGACGAAAAGGCAAATGTTCTTATAAACCCGGATTTTGGTTCTTCAAAAACAGTCCGCGAAGATTTGCTTCCTCTTGTGGAAGAACTTCTAAAAAATCCCAAGGAAACGAATGCCCAGCGCCCCAAGGACGGAGTTTTTACAGCCGTGCACCAGATTAAGGACGATCTTTTTGTAATCACAACCATTTCTGAAAAATCAGTTTATGCTGTAATCAACAAGACAACCTACAGAATAATCCTTGTTTCTCTTGCAGTTCTTTTTGCCGCAATCATACTCATAAGAATTTTTAGCAACGGAATTACAAATCCCATCAAGGAACTGGTGGAGGCTTCCTCAAAAATTGAGCGTGGTGAATTTGAGCTTGACATGGTTCCCCGCACCAGGGACGAGATAGGTCTTTTGACTTCTTCCTTCGTTCAGATGGGCAAGGGACTTTCCGAGCGCGAAAAGCTTATGGTTTCATTCAGCAAGTTTACAAACAAGACTATTGCACAAAAAGCTGCCAGCGGAGAACTTTCTCTTGGTGGAGAAAACAGGAATGCCACTATCTTCTTTTCCGACATACGCTCCTTTACTGCAATGTCCGAAAAGATGCAGCCTAATGAAGTTGTTGAATTCCTTAACGCCTACATGACCCGTATGGTTGAGTGCGTTAACAAGACTGGCGGTGTCGTAGACAAGTACATAGGAGATGCAATCATGGCGGTGTGGGGTGCTCCAGAGTCCAGCGGAAGTGCTGCCGGTGATGCCCTTAATGCCGTTACTGCTGCCCTTATGATGAGGGATTCCCTTTCCAGCTTTAACAGGGAACGTGCTGCCCGTGGCCTTGCTCCGGTAAAGATTGGATGCGGAATAAATTCTGGACCTGTTGTTGCAGGACAGATTGGTTCAGAAGAGAGGATGGAATACACCGTAATTGGTGATGCCGTTAACCTTGCAAGCCGAACGGAAGCCCTTAACAAGCCCTTTGCCACCGATGTTCTGATTACCGAAAACACTTACAACCTTATAAAGGATAAAGTCATCGTTGCAGAAATGCCGGGTGTCCATGTAAAGGGAAAGACAGACGCAATAAAAATGTTTGCCGTAGTCAATCTTGTTGGAAGGGACGGAGCCAAGTCTATTGATGAGGTAAGGTCGATTATTGGAACCCTTGCGCCGGATTTATCCAAGGTAAATACAGATGATGAAGAAAAGAAGTACAACATACAGGCTTAACATAGTCGATTACACCATTTTCATTGTTTGCTCTATTGCCGCAGCCGCAATGCTCTACCTCTTTTACCGCGACATGAATTCGTTTACGATTAAGCAGACAGAGAAGCCTATTGCCAAAATTTATTTTAAGCGGAACACCGCCCAAAGAAAATTTGTGGACAACGACATTTGGGAAGTGCTTACAAATTCAAGCGATGTCTATGACGGAGACAGAATAAGGACGTCTAAGGATTCAGAAGCCTATACGGAATTTGCGGACGGAGGAACCCAGATTCAGCTTAGCGAAAAATCCTTGGTTCAAATCTTCCAGACAAAGGAAGAAAAGCGGCTGGACTTTATTGGCGGAGAAATTTTTGTTGCAAGCAAGGCATCCGATGACGAAAAGCTTGTAATCCGTTCCGGTAAGACGGAGATTTCCATTTCCAATGCTGCCGAAGTAAAAATTGCCCTTCCGGAAGTTTCCGAAGCTGCTGCGGCGGGGGAGGGCGAGCCAGAAGAAAGCGTTGTCCGTGTGGAAGTTGTTAGCGGAAAGGTGGAGGTTACCGAACAGACAGGGGAAGAAGAGACTTCTGTAGAAGCGGCACCAGTCCTTGTTAGCGCGGGAGAAAGCCTTACCTTTGGAACGGAGCACAGCCAAGAAGAGGTAAAAAAGCCTTCTCTTGCAGAAACTACTACAAGCAAGAAAGACCTTCCAAAGATTCCTGTTCAAGTTGTAAAGGAAGGAATAGAAAAAGTTGTCTCCAAAGATTCCGTCTCCTTCTTCCACCAGGACTTCTGGGATGCCATACGCAACAAGGAAAGGTACAACTATGCCTGCAAAGTTCCGGTTGCAGACCTTAGCGAAAAGTTCAAGATTATCCCGATGAATTCCCTGATAGAACTTGAGATAAGCGGAACTTCGGACAAAAGCCTCCGCGGTTTTGCAATACAGGTTTCTTCCGGAGCAGATTCATGGAGAAGGGCACACGCTTTTATCTGGGTATACCCCAACAATGGCCTTGGAATAATAAAGGACACACCATTTGTTGTAAAGCGCCTGATTGCCCTTGACTGCGACATAGTGAACACGGACAAGGCAGAAGCTGAACTTTGCTACGAGCCGGATTTCCTTGACGCACCGGTTACAATTCGTGACTTTAAGGTAAGGTCAAAGGTAATTGCACTTAGCGGTGGCCATGGAACGCAAACTCTTGCTAGCGGATATACAAAAACTTTGGAGTATGGAAAAATTTCTATGATAATGGACAGGTGGGGTTCCGGAGCTAATGACTACGACTGGAGGTTCTCTGTTGACTCGGACTGCCTTTTTGGACCATCCGCGTCTTTGCCGGCAGGAGCAAAAGTAAAGATTTCTGTTAGCGGAGTTTGCAACAAAAGCTTTGACTGGTTGCGCCCGGAAATAATAGAAAACGGAAACGATGCCTGGGTATCCGTCTTCCTTAAAAATGGTGATTACGATGCCCTGCAGTTTCCAAAGTCCAATTGCTCTTCCGGAGTTCCATTCACCCTTACCAAGCACTGCACGCTCTACGCCCCAATGCTAAACTCAAACACATCCCTTTTCCAGCTGTCTGTAGGCAATGGAGAAGGCAAAGTTAATACTCCACCGGTCTTTAGCAACCTAAAGATTACCGTAGAAGTGGAGTAGAAAACAAGCCGCGTAAAGTTTGCGTGTTTTTTAGGCAGATCGTTTGGTCTGCCTTTTTTTATTCATCAAGGATAAGCCAGCCAGTTTTAATAAAAGACAAAAGCGCGTCTTTTTGCAAGTCGTTTGTACCCTGAATGACTGTGTTGAGCCTTTCAAAAAGCCTGTCCGCCGTAGCCTTGTCTATTAGTTCTCCTGAATGCCCCTTGTACCATTTGAATTTGTCAAAGTCGGCCTCAAAGTTTTCTGCGCGGAATTCCTTTTCTTTAGCAGGATCGAATGCGTCAAAGATAGATATGTAAACATAGTGAACCTTGCTGCCATCCTTACGCCAACTTTCACCGGCTTCCGGTTCACCAACAATTTTCCCGATCATGGCAATACCGTCGTCTTCCGTACCAACCTGCAAAAGAACAACCATGTCCCCGTCTTTTACCTTTTGCCACTCATATACAGACCAGTCAAAGTCGGTTGGGAATTCCATTTTTTTAGCGTGCGAAACCAAGTCCAGTGGAATTTCACTTTTCCGCAAAAAATGAATATCTTTATAGATATGATATACGGATACATCCGCGTAAGCACGGACAAACAGACAGTAGAAAACCAGCGCTTTGAAATAGAAGACTTCTGCAGCAGGCAGGGAATAAAGGTTGACTCCTGGATAAAAGAAACAATCAGCGGAACAGTTGAACCGGACAGAAGGGAACTTGGAAGCCTTTTAAGCCGTGTCCGTAAAGACGACCTTATAATCTGCTCGGAACTAAGCCGCCTTGGAAGAAGCCTTTTTATGATAATGTCCATACTGAACCTGATCATGGAAAAAGGAGCCCGCGTCTGGACAATCAAAGACAATTACCGCCTTGGAGATGACATTCAGAGCAAGGTACTGGCATTTGCATTTGGCCTTAGCGCAGAAATAGAAAGGAACCTTATAAGCCAGCGGACAAAAGAAGCCCTTGAACGCAAAAAGTCTGAAGGAATAAAACTTGGCCGCCCCAAGGGAATCCCCAGCCAGCACAGCAAACTTGACGGAGCTGAACTTGCCGTAAGCATAATGCTCCTCGCAGGAACCAGCATAAACCAAATGGCAAAACTCTACGGCACCCACCGCAACACCGTGGAACGATTCATCTTTATGAAGCGCCTGGATTCACGTGAAAACCTAAAGAAAGTACGCGATTTGAATAAAGGAGGGGAAAGCCTTCCCCTGCGCCTCATCTAAAGATTCGGCTACCCCTTCTGCGGGCTCAGTCGCCGCCCGCAACGCCCGCTTTAATGCTTTGCAATAAGATTGGCAAGTTCTTCGATGAGCTTTTT
>JAGACC010000256.1 GCA_017614295.1 Treponema sp. | reverse complement strand
TCAAGGCTTCACCAAGTTTTTTTGCCATTCTCAATCCGATAGGTCTGCGGTCATTTTCCATTGCAGAGATATTTGTATACTTCGTTCCAACTTTTTCCGCAAGCTGAACAAGTGTCATGCCAGATCTGTCTCTATAAATTGCCAATGTTCTGCCTGGTGTTTTCCGAGACTTAATTTCCTTTGCAATATCTGTATTTTCCCAAAGTTCAAGTTCTTCATCATCATTTTCGTCTTCAATAATTTGCGACTCTGGATAGGCTTTCAGAATAGCTTCTGTTATGAGAGGAATTCCGTAACCTCTAAATGTCGCATTAATATGGTGCGCTTTCTCTACTACCTGCATAATACACCTCGATTTCTATACTATTATTCTCACATTTCCAGCAAGCCACATAACTATAATTCAGATGGCAATGATATTTCGTTTTTGAAAGTTTTGAATAATTTGGCCATGACGGTTGCTCGGGACCTTTCGCTGCTAAATCTTCCGTAAGTTCATCGAACAAATCCTGAACATTTTGCGGAAGTTTCTCTATATTCCGGCAAATTTTCTTCTTTACAAATACTTTATACCGCTCATCACCCATATAAATAATATATCAATTTTGATACATTGCGTCAACAGTGTTTTAAGCAATAGGTCAACCAAGAATCAGCAAAAAAAAATCAACAAAGAACAAAATCCCGCTAAAAAAGCCCCAAGTGTAAACCTTGCCTTGATTCCGCATATCCTATATTATATGCGTAAAGCGCCGGTGCATTGCCAACAGAAAGTCTTTGCGCTCCGCTAACCAATATGAACCTAACCTACATAATAAAAAAATCCCGCCGGCGGACAATTTCTTTAAGCCTAATGCCGGACGGTAGTCTGCTGGTAAAGGCACCGTACGGAATAAGTGAAGCTACCGTAAAAGAATTTATTCTCTTAAAAAGGGGCTGGATAGAAAAGCATCTTAAAAAGCAGGAGTGCGAGAAGCAGAAGGCAAAGTCTTTGGGGCTTCTTTCTGCAGAAGACTTAAAGCGTATAAGGAAGGATGCAAAGAAGATAATTCCTGGGCGGGTGGAATTCTGGGCAAAAAAGCTTGGGGTAACATACGGCCGCATTTCCATAAGGCTTCAGTCTTCCAGATGGGGTAGCTGTGCCCAAAGCGGCAACTTGAATTTCAACTGTCTTTTGGTTACGATGCCGGAGGATATTTTGGACAGCGTTGTTGTCCACGAGTTGTGCCACCGCCGCCACATGAATCATTCAAAAGAATTCTACGCGGAAGTTGAAGGCGTTTTTCCCCAGTACAAGGCTTGCGACAAGTGGCTAAAGGAAAACGGGGGAGCCTACATGAAGAGGTTGTGGAAGTTTCCAGACAGCTGTTGAATCCCGTTAATGGATAGCCGTCATGCTGAACTTGATTCAGCATCCGTGTTCATGGATTCCGAAACGAGTTCGGAATGACCCGCTATTTAAGATTATACACGCTAGTTGCCAAAAGGGTCCTTGCTCTGGTCTACGGTCATAAGCTCGTTAACGTTTATGCTGTAGCTTTTCTTTTTGTTCATTTTGCTAAGGCTTTCCAGCACTTCCTGGTAGTCGTAAGAAATGCGCTCCACTTTTTGGGCTTCAAGCGCGGCTTTTACTTTTGGAGATGGCTTGTATTTTGAGGCTTTTGCAAAGAGGTTGTTCCTTGCAACCGCCCTCTGGGTTTTCTTTAGCTCTTCAACAATCTTTAGAACAGCAATGTCGTCGTCTGCCTTGCTTGCACTGCCTTTTTTTATGTAGGCTTCCTGGACACAGGCCAGCTGCTTATTATAATAGAAGATTTTTTCTGCGGAAGAGTCCGCTTCTTCCTGGCCAAGAGGCTTAGCAACAACGGTTCCAAAAGAAAGGCTTGCTCCCTTTTCCGTAATCCTGTCTTTTAGGGAACTGTCTTTGTAAAGCGCAGTGCTTTCCGTAATGACCGCACTTTCCGAATTTAGCGCGGCAGAATCCTTTAAAACCCAGTAGTCCACGTTGTCGTAAACTGCATGGAAGTATGAAGTGCTTTTGTCTTCTCCCTTAACAAGCTTTGTTTCCGGCCTTCCGTTTTTGTAGACAAGGTCCAGCTGAACGGCATCTGTTTCCGAAGGGGCGGAAATTCTTTTTACGGTGTGCATCTTTTTGTCTCTGCCAGGAATGCAAAGTTCTGCCTGTCTTGCAAGGATTACAGCCTTAAAAAATTCCTCGCTGTAGACCTGGGGCAGGGGAGCGGACGAGTTTACTGAAAGTATTCTTGATTCGTGCTCTTCTTCCTGTGCCTTTTGCTGAATTTCCTGATTCTTTTCGCATGAAAGGCAAATTGCCGTGGCGTAAACTGTGGCAGCGCAAAAAAGCACCCTTTTGACTAGCTTCATTTTACTTCCTTTTCTTCTATTATATGTCATACTCTGCTATAGTCAAGGAAATTCTATTCCTTGCCATACAGCCTAGCCCCGATTGGAAGGGCGGCGCAGCCGTTGCGAAGCAATGGAGGCGAAAGCCGGAACCCTGCAAAGCGGGGCAGCAAGAAAAGCTTCGGAATGGCGTAGCCTTCCGAACAGTAAGACCAAGAAGTACGCTCCAAAGAGAAAAAAGTCTAAAAACCCAGGCCTTTTCCTGTAACTTGCCGTCCCTGCAATTATTTTGTAAACTTTTATAACCATTTGCCGAAAATCAGAGTATGGGTATGAACAGTTTTGAAAATTCAGTAGATCTTCTTTCTCGCGCTCTTGATGTACAGAGCCTCCGCTACCAGGTGACTGCCAACAACATTGCCAACAGCGAAGTGCCCAACTACAAAAAGCAGCAGGTGAATTTTGAAAGCGAGCTAAAGCGCGCCTTTGAATCCAGGGACAAAAGCCACGAAGGATTCCGCATGATTACAAGCGATCCCCGCCACGTTCAGAGTGAACAGCCCCGTGACTGGCGAAAGGTTGAGCCCCGCCGCGTTACTGACTATACGACCACAGCCAAGGCAAACGGCAACAATGTGGACGCAGAGCAGGAAGCAATGAACCTTGTTCAGATTCAAATGCAGTACCAGCTCTTGACCCAGCTTGAAAACTTTGAATTCAGCCAGGTCAACACGGCCATGAAGAAAATCTAAGGAGTAGAATATGGGATTATATACAAGCATTAACATTGCAGCCACAGGAATGAGCGTTGAGCGCCTTCGTACAGATGTTATTTCTAACAACATTGCCAACGCAACCACCACAAGAACTCAGGAAGGCGGATGCTACCGCAAGCAGAGCGTTATTGTGGAGCCGATTGCAAACGAACATCCTACATGGCGGCTTCCTTTTGTTAATGATGACCAGGACAACGGACCGGGCAAAGGCGTTCACGTACGCGAAATTGTAAAAGATACAGCCCAGGGACGCATGGTTTATGATCCCGATCACCCGGATGCGATTCAGTCAGGCCCAAACAAGGGCTACGTTGAATACCCCAACGTAAACATCGTAAACGAAATGGTGGACATGATAAGCGCAAACCGCGCATACGAAGCAAATTCAGCCGTAATTCAGGGAAGCAAGGAAATGTTCTCTGCAGCCCTGGAAATCGGACAGTAATGGAGGCTTAGACAATGGACTTTACGATTGGAAGCCTTGAGCTGAACAGGACAAACCCGGCTCACCTGGGTACAAAACCTGTAATTGACACAGCAAAGAAACTTTATATGGATTCTTTTGGCAACGTTACTGACGCTGCTCCAAAAGAACAGATCAAGCGCGGCGACTTTGAAAACGCAATGCTTGAGGCTGCACGCGAGATGAACGCGCAGCAGGTTAACGTTTCAAAGCTCCAGGAACAGATTATCACTGACCCGGACAGCGTTGACATTCATGATGTAACTACGGCCATGGCAAAGGCAAAAATGTCATTGAACCTGGCACAGACGGTCATAGACCGCCTTATAACCGGTTGGAACGAACTGTCTCAGAACAGATAGTGGGAATCTCCAAAAAGTTAAGTTTTTGGGGTGCCCGAACCTTCCGTTAGCATTCAAAAAGTCATTTTAAGACTTTTCAAATTTTCAATATTATGTTATAATATTGAATCACTTAATACATATAGTTAGTGGGAATGCTATGGGTATTAAAATCTGGGGAGCTTGCAAAAACCTTAAAAAGGTCTTTACGGGCAACCTTATGTTCGTTCTCGGGAGGGGAAGATGAACGAATGGTTTAAAAAAAGAACACAAACAGTAAAAGACAAGTGGGGAAAGTGGACTCCGCTCCAGAAGGGAATCCTCATCGGTATAATCGTACTGATTGTTATTGCCATTGTCATGATGATGAAGTTTTCGGCAAGGCCTGCAACAGTACGCTTGTTCAATTCACCGGTAAATGACGAGGTTCTCCGCAGCCAAATCGTAACACGCCTTGACAATGACAACGTACGCTCTTATGTCTCTCAGGACGGATATATTTCTGTTGATGACGAAAAGACAGCCAAGCGCTACAGGTCAATTCTTGTTTCCGAAGGACTTGAGCCTGCCGCAAAAGACCCGTATTCACTCTTTAACACACAACGCTGGAGCCAGTCAGACTTCCAGAACAAGGTTGAATGGCAGGAAGCACAGGAACGCCTCTTGGAAGGCCACCTTAAGCAGTTGGACTTTGTTTCCCGTGCAAACGTTCGCCTTGTGTTGCCGGACGACAAGCTCTTTACGGAAGAACAGGCTCCCACTACGGCGAGCGTTGTTTTGTTTGCAAAGTCTGGTGCAGAGCTTAGGCCTCATGTAAAGGGCATTCAGCACCTTATTGCACGCAGCGTTGAAGGTCTTAAGGATGACTGCGAGTACATCACTATTATAGATGGTTCTACTGGCGAGGAAATTAACGACACCAAGGGCCAGGAAGAATACAACCGCATGTCTTCTATAGAAAAGGCACAGAAGATTATCAGCAAGCGCGAAAGCGAGTATACGGCTGCTGTCCTTAAGTCGCTCCAGTCAATCTATACAGATGACCGTGTCCGTGTTGCCAACATGAAGGTAGAAATGGACATGTCCGAAAAGAAGAGTGAAAAGAAGGAGTATGGCGGTATTACAATCAAGCCGGATAACGTAAACACTCCTTATGATGACTCTTTGGTTGTGGAAAAAATAGCAATCTCTGAAGAGACTGTAGACAAGGAATTCACTGGTACTGGCTACAATCCAGAAGGTCCAGCCGGTGTTGAAGGCCAGAATCCTCCGGTATATTCAGACAATGACAACATGATTGGAAAGTCCACCGAGAAGGGAACTAAAAGAAATTATGTTGTAAACGAAACTCATTCAACAGAAAACGTTCTTCCTAATACACCTGACCGTATTACGGTTTCTGTTAACATAGACGGTAAGTGGAACTATCCTTTGTATGATGACCAGGGTAAGGTCCGCATTACAAAGTCTGGTGGCTACGAGCGTGAATACGTTCCGCTTTCAAAAGATGAGATTGCAGAAGCTACAAAGCTTGTTCAGAATGCCGTTGGATACAAGGCTTCCCGTGGAGACAGCGTAACCGTTACAAACATTGGTTATGACCGCTCAGAGCAGTTTAAGGAAGAAGACTTGCGCTTTATCAAGGCACAGCAGCGCCGTACAACGCTTTTGCTCCTGCTTATTGGTATTGTTGTTCTTCTTGTGGCATTCATCCTGTTCAGGATTATTTCCCGCGAGATCGAACGCCGCAGAAGGCTCCGTGCAGAGGAACTTCTCCGCAAGCAGCAGGCAGAACGCGAACAGGCTCTCTGGGACGCAAAAGAATCGGGCATGGAAGTTACAATGTCCGTCGAAGAAAGAAGACGCGCCGAACTTCAGGAGAACGCCATTGCTATGGCAAAGGAACATCCGGAAGACGTGGCAATGCTTATACGTACTTGGCTGATGGAGGAGTAGGATTATGGCAGACGAAGAGAAGACTTCCGGTTCCGGCATAAAGCAACAGATAAAGCCCGGAAGCAGCGGAAAAAAGAAAAACTCCCATGACTACAAGAGCCTTACTGGGCGTCAGAAGGCAGCCATATTCCTTGTAGCCCTTGGCAGCGATGTTTCATCTGAAGTAATGAAGCACTTGCGCGAGGACGAGGTAGAAACACTTACCTTTGAAATTGCCCGCCTCGAAACTGTTGACGCAGAATTCAAGGATCAGGTTCTTGAGGAATTCCAGGAGCTCATGCAGGCTCAGAACTTTATCACCACTGGTGGTATTGACTATGCCCGCGAATTGCTCGAAAAATCCTTGGGTAGCCAGAAGGCCATCGACATCATCAACCGCCTTACATCCAGCCTTCAGGTTCGTCCGTTCGACTTTATCCGCCGTACAGACCCTGCCCACTTGCTCAACTTCGTACAGTAGGAATATCCGCAGACAATCGCACTTATTCTTGCTTACCTTGAACCGCAGAAGGCAGCTGTTATTCTGCAGAACCTCCCGGCAGACATTCAGCCGGAAGTTTCCAAGCGTCTTGCAACAATGGACCGCACAAGCCCTGACGTTTTGCGTGAGGTTGAGCGTGTTCTTGAAAAGAAGCTTTCAACCCTTTCTTCCGAAGACTACACGGCTGCGGGTGGTGTTGACAGCATCGTTGAAATCCTTAACCTTGTTGACCGCTCTTCCGAAAAGGCCATCATCGAAACCTTGGAAGAAGACGATCCGGAACTTGCAGAAGAAATCAAGAAGCGCATGTTCGTATTCGAAGACATCGTTATGCTCGACGACCGTGCTATTCAGAAAGTTCTGCGTGAAGTTGACCAGCAGGAGCTTGCAAAGGCCCTTAAGTCGGTTGATAGCGAAGTTCAGGACAAGATCTTCCGCAACATGTCTAAGCGTGCAGCCTCTATGCTTAAGGAAGACATGGAATACATGGGACCTGTCCGCTTGAAGGATGTTGAAGAATCCCAGCAGAAGATTGTTTCCGTCATCAGGCGTCTTGAAGACTCCGGTGAAATCGTCATTGCGCGTTCTGCCGACGACGAGTTTGTTTGATTTTCCCCAGTTTACAGCAGAGTCTGCAAAGTTCTGCTGTAAATTGTTATAGTAAGTTATGATGTTTAAGTTTTAGAGAAGGTTTTGAAAATCCTTTGCTAAAGATAAAATGGAGATGCGCAAATGGCACAGACAGTATTCAGAGCAAACCAGGTAAATCATAAACAGGGCGAAGTATTGCTTAAACTCAACAAGGAATTCCTTCCGCCTCCTGTAGAAGAGGAAGAAGAGGTTCCCGAATACACAGGTCCTTCTGCTGATGATTTGCGCAGGGAAGCCGAAACCTTTAAGATGAACTGGGAGTCAGAAAAGGCCCAGATGATTACAAAGGCTCAGGGCGATGCTGAAAAAATCATTAAGGATGCAGAAAGCGCTGCATTCAATGAGGTAAAGAAGCAGACCGACCAGGCAGCCATCATAAAGCACAATGCGGAAAAAGAAGCCGCAGATGTTGTTGCAAACGCAAAGGCAGAAGCAGAGCGCATTCTTGAAAACGCCCACAACGAAGAGCAGCGTATTTTTGACAAGTCACAAAAAGAAGGCTACGACAAGGGCCACGAGGAAGGTTACCAGACTGGCAATGCCGAAGCTGACCGTCTTGTTGAGCGCCTTCATAAGATAATTGATTCCGTTCAGGACAAGAGACAGGATATTCTTGACAACACAGAGCAGCAGATTGTAGACCTTGTTCTTTTGATGACCCGCAAAGTCGTAAAGATTATGAGCGAAAACCAGAAGAGCGTAATCATGGCAAACGTTGTTCAGGCTCTTAAGAAAGTAAAGGGCCGTGGAGACGTTACACTTCGCGTAAACCTTGCGGACATTAAGCTCACTACTGACCACGTAAAGGATTTTATAAATCAGGTGGAAAACATCAAGAACATTTCCATTGTGGAAGACAGTTCCGTGGATCGCGGCGGTTGTATCGTAGAGACAGACTTTGGTGCAATTGACGCACGCATTGCAAGCCAGCTTAGCGAACTCGAGACCAAGATTCTTGCAATTTCACCGATTAAGACCGTAAACAAGTCAGACGTAATCAATCCCGATCTTTAGGTTGGGGTCTGGTAAACAAGATATGCCTTTGCAAAGGGGCTGTTTCTAAAAAATTATATTTGGGAATAAAATGGCAGACGTAAGGCGGGATAACTTATTGTTTGCCATTTCCTGTTTACCGTTAACTAAAAAAACTGGGGTGGTAAAATGGAATCTTTCTTTGAAAAATATATTGATGCCGTAAAAGATACCGACACAATCAAATATACAGGAGCCGTAACTGCCGTAAAGGGACTTATGATCGAAAGCTCCGGTCCAAGAAGCGTTATTGGCGAAATCTGTAAAATTCATATACCTTCCACGAATGAATACCTTCTGGCAGAAGTTGTAGGCCTTGAGGGAACAACCGTACGTCTTATGGCTTACGGAGAAACTAAGGGTATTGAAGTTGGGGCAGAGGTTACCGCTTCCGGCCACGTGCTTGAAGTTCCTGTTGGAGCAAAGCTTCTTGGCAGGGTAATTGATGCAACAGGCACTCCTTTTGACGGAAAGGGCGACATTGCTACTCCTGTACACTATCCGGCACTTCAGTCACCGCCAAGCCCTCTTGAAAGAAAGGACATAAACAGGCGCATTGTTACCGGCGTAAGGGCTATAGACGGTCTTCTTGCTGTTGGAAAGGGTCAGCGTCTTGGAATCTTTGCAGGTTCAGGCGTTGGAAAAAGTACCCTTCTTTCTATAATAGCGCGCAATACAAATGCGGACGTAAACGTAATAGGCCTTATTGGTGAGCGTGGACGCGAAGTTATGGACTTTATAAACCGCGACTTGGGCGAAGAAGGACTTAAGCGCAGCGTTGTTGTTGTTGCAACTAGCGACCAGCCTTCAATTGCCCGTCTTAGGGCGGCTTATGTTACCACTGCCATTGCTGAATACTTCCGTGACCAGGGCAAGGACGTTATGCTCATGTTTGACAGTGTAACCCGTTTTGCCCATGCACAGAGGGAAATTGGTCTTGCTACAGGCGAGCCTCCTGCACAGCGCGGCTATCCTCCGAGCGTATTCGACATGCTTCCAAAGCTTCTTGAGCGCACAGGTACAAATTCCAAGGGCAGCATTACGGCCTTCTACACTGTTCTTGTTGACGGTGACGATATGGATGAACCTATCTCCGACAAGGTACGCGGAACTCTTGACGGCCACATAGTCTTGAACAGAAGCCTTGCCCAGCACCAGCACTATCCTGCAATAGACGTTCTTGCCAGTATAAGCCGTCTTAGCAGAAGGGTTTCCGGACCAATGACGCTAAAGGCAGTCCAGACCGTAAAGAAATGGATGAGCGACTACGCTTCCCAGGAAGAAATGATTCTTGCCGGCGTTTACCAGAAGGGAAATTCTCCGGAGATAGACGAAGCAATAGAAAAGCACAGCGCAATAGAGGCCTTCCTCTGCCAGGAAGAAAGCGACCACTGTACAATAGAAGATACCCTGCAGAAGCTTTCCGAACTTAGCGGTGTGCCAATTCCAAAAGAAGAATTCGTAGAAAATCCTGTTGGTGCAATAAAGCACATAGACATAAAGGCAATGTAGGTTAGTCCCCGCATTTTCCGGGGTCAGGGAGCGATTTGTAGATGAAAAAATTCAATTATTCAATGCAAAAAATCCTTGACCTAAGGAATTTTGAGCTTGACCAGGCAGAAGTGGACTTGGGAAAGACAAATGCGGAGATTGCCGTACAAAACAATACGCTAAAAGCTATAGCGGAACAAAAAGTTTCCGTTTCCCGCCGCACGGACTCTTCATCCGACCTTAACGACTACTATGCCGCAGATGCCTACTTTAAGCTTCTTGAGCAGAGAAAGGAAATGTGCTTTGAAGAACTTGCGCGCCTTGAGCCAATTGCCGAGCAAAAGAGGGGCGTTGTCCGTGAGTGCATGAAAAAGGTTAAGGTTCTGGAACAGCTAAAAAAGTCAAAGCTGGGGCAGTGGAAAAAGCAGAACCTAAAGGAAGAAGAGCTTGCCATGGACGAAGTTGTTACCTTCAAGTCTTCCGGAAGCTCCTTTTCCGATTCAGAATAATTTCCTTGCCTAAACCCCAGTATAAGCCTAGTAATGGAAGGCAGATCCCCCAATAAATTCCCTGATTATTGAATGTGTAGGAACGGCATTCGCTGGAATCGTAGAGAAGTTGTTAAGGAAGCTTAAGAGTCGAGTTGCCTCGCAGTATTCCTTCTGCAAAGGTGTAACGCAGCGCAAAAGCGGATCCGCGTAGACTTTAAGAACGGGAAGTTCGTAGTCAAGGGCGGTGTTGAGCATAGCGTCTGCATTGTTCTGGAAGGGGAAGATGTGAAGCCTTTCGCCCCTCTGAACGCTGTCCCACATGGAGATTGTGTCTGCTGCGCTCTTTCCGCGGAAGCGTGCGTCTCTTACTATGCGGCGGATAAGGCGGTTGTCGCTTGTGGCAATGCGGTTGTGGTCGTCCAGGTTAAGCTGGGTAAGTGCAGAAAGGTAAATCTTGAATTTCTTGTCTGCTGGAACAAGTTGAGTAAGCTTTTCGTTTAGACCGTGGATTCCTTCCATAACAAGGATGTCGTTGGGTCCAAGGGTCATTGTTTCTCCCTTGTAGTACCTCTTTCCCTCGTGGAAGTCGTAGCTTGGAACGTCTATTGTCTTTCCTGCAAAAAGGTCAAGAAGGTTCTGGTTGATGAGAGGAACGTCAAGAGCTTCAAGGCATTCATAGTCGTAGTTGCCGTCTTCGTCCTTAGGGGTGTTTTCCCTGCCAAGATAGTAGCTGTCCAAAGCGATTACCTTTGGTTTGTAGCCGATAGCCTGCAGCTGAAGAGCCAGTTTTTTGCTGGTAGTTGTCTTACCGCTGGAAGAAGGTCCTGCAATAAGAACTACGCGTACAGTTCCCCTCTGGTGAATCTGGTCTGCAATGTCTGCAATGCACTTTACCTGAAGGGTTTCCGTAATGTCTATGAATTCATCCTGCTTTCTGTCGTGAATAAGCTGGTTTACACCCGCTGCGGAAGTTACGCCAAGGATTTTACCCCAGTCCTTGTACCTCTTGTAAATCTCGAAGAGCTTGGGCTGGTCTTCGAATGGGGTAAGCTTGTCCGGAGTTGCGTGTTCCGGGAAGCGGAGCAAAAAGCCTTCGTGGTATGGCATAAGGTCAAAGACGTTAAGGATTCCGGTGCTGGATGCGAGCGGGCCAAAGTACATGTCGCTAAAGTCTTCCAGGGTGTTAACCATAACCTTGCCTGGACAGCGGTAGTTTAGCTGCTTGCGGGTTTCGGTAAGACCAAGCTTTTCAAAAAGGTCACAGGCTTCCTGATAGGAAATGTAGCCGCACTCAATTACTTCGTCAGCCTGAATTATGCGCGTCATCTCGTTCTTGAGGGCGATAATTTCTTCCGTCTTAAGGGACTTGCCTGTGTCCAGC
>JAGACC010000255.1 GCA_017614295.1 Treponema sp. | reverse complement strand
TGAAAAATGAAATTCACAGTATTTGGTAAAGAGAGAATTGAAAAACTGTTTCTAATCAATATTTTAGGAACATTGGAAGCATTGAGGAACAAGAAAATTACTATTGATGAAAGTGAAAAAGTAATTTTTACACCATATACTTTTTTTACTCTAGAAAAAAAAGGTGTGAATAAAAAAATAATTGATTTAATTCATGAGGGGTGTGAATTGGAGGATGTAGAATCCTTGTGCCCAGACAAATTGGATAAGGTAATCGAAGAATTGAAACAGAGAACATTAATTCTATTAGATAAATATGAAGAAGATAATAAACAAATATGGGTTCAAATCGATGATGTTAAATAATTATGGGAAAAATAAAAACATCCAACTATGCCATCATCATCTGTTATGATGACTTACAACTGGGAAACAGGACATTCTAAAACATAATCAGAGTGCCTTTTCTCCACCAAATAGGGATTTGTATGCCCATCAATAAGAGTCCGTGGGGCAGTGGCTTGTTGGCTGTAAGTGTTGTTTGTTTGTGGCTTTTGCGGACAGAGCCTAGCCCCGATTGGAGCACCGCCGGAGGCGTTCTGGAGTGAGGGAGCGGGCGAGCGAACGGAAGAATGGAGCGTAAGCGGAAGTGCGCAAAGCGGGTAATAGTAGGGATTGGACGGAGCCGTAGGCCCGGACACAGTTGAACGACAAAGGCTGCTCCAAAAAATCAACGTAGCCTGCAGCAAGCTACGGGGGATTCAAGCCTTCCGCGCGGATAAAAGAAAACTAAGATTCTGGGTTTGCTCTTGAACAAATCGCTTATTATGGGTACAATTAGCTTATGTTTGACGTAAAGGATTCAGAGCCGTTTGACACGGACGAAGATGATTTTGACACAGTTCTTGAACGCGATATTACTTTTACAGGTAACATCCGTTTTTCCAAGCCTTTTATGATTAAGGGCAAAATGAGCGGACTCATAGAAGCTTCGAGCGACCTTCTTATTGACACGGACGCAGAGGTTGACGCTGATATTACTGCAGAGAGGGTTCTTGTCCGCGGAAAGGTAAAGGGTAACATAAAGGGCTACAAGATGGTCTACGTTACTTCTACCGGTTCCGTAAACGGGGAAATTGCAAGTGCCCGCCCGGTATTGGAGCTTGGTTCCACGGTAAACGGAAAGATTGCCATGCTTCAGGGTAGCGAGGTTTCCGGTGTGGAAAAGCCCGACCTGTTTGCAAGCGGAGGCTTCTGATGAATTTCTTTGGTAAAAGCTTTATAAAGGTTTCTTTATTTTCTGTGGCTTTGACGGCCCTAACGTCTGCTTTTTTGCCAATCCATGCACAGGCAGCACGTCCGGACGCTTTAAAGCTCTACAAGTCTGGCAACTACAAGGAAGCTATCCGTGTTTGCCAGGAAGAGCTTAACGACCCTTCACGTGGTACGGCTCAGGATATTGAATCCTACGTAGTTCTCTGCTGGTCTTTGGTTGCAAACAAGCAGTACCGCGAGGCAGAAAAGAGCGCCGCTCAGGCAAGGCAGCTTTCTTCCTACGATGCACGTCTTCTTGAAATTCAGGCTGAATCAAAGTTCTATCTTGAAAAATATGACGAGGCAATGACCCTTCTTCAGCAGTATGTTGTAATCCCTAATGCGGACAAGAAAGGTTCACAGCGCATAGGTCTTTCCTATTACCTTATGGGAGAAATCTACATCCGCCAAAAGAAGTGGGAGCATGCAGACATAGCTATAAGCAAGGCTGTAGACACTGAACCTGGAATGTCCTTCTGGTGGAGCAAGCTTGGCTACGCAAGGGAACAGGCCGGTTACTACCAGGATGCTATACTTGCCTACAACAAGGCTATCAGCTTGAACGCATCTTCTTCTGATGACGCACGCCGTGGTCTTGTGCGCTGCCAGGCAAAGCTTAATCCTTAACCGCAGAAATATAGAAATATTCATGCGGAATATCATTCACTTTGAAACTCTTGGCTGCCGCCTTAATCAGGATGAAACTGAGGGCGCTGCCAAAAAATTTTCTGATGCAGGTTTTATATGCTCTCTGGAAGGGGTTACTTCTGCCACTCCGCTAAATTCAGACGTGCTTCTTTGCATTGTGAATACCTGTACCGTTACCGCAAAAGCTGAACAAAAGGCACGCAGAATAATAAGGCTTTTGCTGGAAAAATATCCGCTTTCGCCGGTAATCGTAACCGGATGCTATGCCCAGTTGGACGGTCCGTTTATTGAACAGATGGATTCTTCCCGCATAGTGATTCTTTCCGGTAACAAAAAAGAGCTTTTGTCTGACTTGGCAGAGGAATTTAAGTCTTGCACATCTCTTTCCGCAGAAGAAGTAAAGCTTTTTATCCAGAAAAAATCCGCCGCAAAAAAAGAGAACGCATTTTCCCTCTATACGCCTGTATTTGAAAAGCACAGCAGGGCTTCCATAAAGATTCAGGACGGCTGCAACAACGCATGCACTTTTTGCCGCATCCACTTGGCAAGGGGAAAGTCTGTTTCTCTGGAACCGGAAGAAGTGTTGCGCCGCGTATGTGAGCTGGAGGCTAGGGGAAGCGGAGAGGTTGTCTTTACCGGGGTTAACCTAAGCCAGTATTCAGCAGAAGATTCAAAGGGGAACTTGCTGGACTTTACGCTGCTTTTGGAATACCTTCTTTGCAATACAAGCAAGATAAAATTTAGAATCTCGTCTTTTTATCCCCAGCACATAACTGAACGCCTCTGCAACTTTTTGGCGGATTCAAGGATACAACCGTCTTTCCACCTTAGCGTGCAGTCTGGAAGCGATGCAATTCTAAAGAAAATGGCAAGACCCTACAGGGCTGATGATGTGGTAAAAGCTGTGGACTTATTAAGAAAGGCTAAGAAAAATCCCTTTATTGGCTGCGACATGATTGCTGGTTTTCCTGGGGAGAGCGAAGAAGACTTTAACCTTACCACGGAACTGTGTAAAAGGGCTGCATTCTCCTGGATACACGCATTTCCTTTTTCTCCGCGGCCTGGAACACCTGCCTTTAGCATGGGGGGACAAATACCTTCTCCGGTAAAGAACCAGAGGGTAAAAGCATTGACTTCCCTTGCTGTAGAGGGGAAGATAGCCTACATAAATTCCTGCAAGAACCAGACATTCCCTGCCGTATGCGAAAATTCCAGAAGCGACAGGCTTTTAGCTTCCAGGGGAATTGTCCATGCGGTAACATCCAACTTCCTTCACTGCAAATGCCTTTTGCAAAGCGGTCAAGAAGTTCCCCCACCAGGTACAATGGTAAATGTGAGGATAAAAGATGCCCTGCAAGAAAGCATAAAAAGCGGCGGGGAAGAAGAGTGTTTGGCTGAAATAGTTTTATAGGCTAAGCAGACTAAGAAGACAAAGCCTTATCTGTTTGGCATTACGATTGCTGCGATTATGTATGCCAAAAGACCTGCTCCTCCGGCAAGAGTAAATACTACCCATGCAAGCCTTATGATTGTGGAGTCTACGTCAAAATATTCTGCGATTCCACCGCAAACGCCTGCGAGTTTTTTGTCTGAATTGGATTTGTAAAGTTTTTTACTGGGCATTTTTTTCTCCTTAAAAAATGAAGGCAAGGAGACCCCAAAAAAGTGGAGATTCTCCCTGCCAACATTAGCTTCTAAAGCTTATTTCTTAAAGCCTTCTGCAACGGCAACTGCACAAGCAACTGTACAGCCTACCATCGGGTTGTTACCCATTCCCATAAAGCCCATCATTTCTACGTGAGCTGGAACAGATGAAGAACCTGCAAACTGTGCGTCTGAGTGCATGCGGCCCAAAGTATCTGTCATACCGTAAGAAGCAGGACCAGCAGCCATGTTATCTGGGTGGAGTGTGCGTCCTGTACCGCCACCAGATGCTACGGAGAAGTATTTTTCACCGTGTTCAAGGCGTTCCTTCTTGTATGTACCTGCAACCGGGTGCTGGAAGCGTGTTGGGTTTGTAGAGTTACCAGTAATGGAAACGTCAACACCTTCGTGCCACATGATTGCAACGCCTTCGCGAACATCGTCTGCACCGTAGCACTTTACGATAAGGCGCTCAGGATTGTTTCCGTATGGGATTTCCTTTACAACGGTCAAAGCCTTGTCTGTACCCTGTCCGTTAAAGTAGTCCATCTTTGTCTGAACGTATGTAAAGCCGTTGATTCTGGAAATAATCTGTGCTGCGTCCTTTCCAAGACCGTTAAGGATAACGCGGAGCTTGTTCTTGCGTACCTTGTTTGCGTTAGCTGCAATCTTGATAGCACCTTCTGCTGCTGCAAATGACTCGTGGCCTGCAAGGAATGCAAAGCACTGTGTTTCTTCGCTCAAGAGGCGGGCACCAAGGTTTCCGTGGCCAAGACCAACCTTGCGGTCGTCTGCAACAGATCCGGGAAGACAGAATGCCTGAAGTCCCTTACCAATGTTTGCAGCTGCTGTAGAACCTGTTTTGTCTCCAGACTTTTCGCCTTCTTTAATAGCAATAGCAGAGCCAAGAACATAAGCCCATTTAGCGTCCTCAAAACAAATCTGCTGTGTTGACTGGCAGATTTCGTAAGGATCAAAGCCCTTGGACTTGCACAAATCGCGGGCTTCCTGGAGACCTTTTTCTCCTTCAGCAAAGCCGTATTCTTTAAGAGCCTTATTCACCTGGGGAATGCGGCCTTCAAAATCTTCAAATAATGACATATATAATTCCTCATTAAAGTTAATATCAATTGGCAAAAGAGCTTATCCCGCCAAAAGTCTTATTCTTTGCGCGGATCAATAAGTTTGACCATGCCCTGGTCTTCTGTTACGCGGCCATAGTGTGTGCGTGCAGCTGCAAGAGCATCCGGACCAGACTTTCCAGCCTTAAGGGCATCCATAAGCTTTCCGAGGTTTACGCAGTTGTAGCCAATGATCTGGTTGTCCTTGTCCAAGGCAATGTTTTCTACGTAGCCTTCTGTCATTTCCAGATAGCGTGGGCCCTTTGCCTTTGTAGCGAACATTGTACCAACCTGTGAGCGGAGGTTCTTTCCAAGGTCTTCCAAAGAAGCGCCAACCTTAAGACCGTCCTTTGAATATGCAGACTGTGTGCGTCCGTAAACGATCTGGAGGAAAAGCTCGCGCATTGCTGTGTTGATAGCATCGCAAACAAGGTCAGTGTTGAGTGCTTCAAGAAGTGTCTTTCCGATGAGGATTTCAGAAGCCATGGCAGCGGAGTGTGTCATACCAGAGCAGCCAAGGGTTTCTACGAGTGCTTCTTCAATAATGCCGTCTTTTACGTTAAGCGTAAGTTTGCAGCAACCCTGCTGTGGGGCGCACCAACCAATACCGTGGGTAAAGCCTGAAATGTCTTTGATTTCTTTTGCCTGAACCCATTTTCCTTCTTCAGGAATAGGGGCCGGCCCGTGATATGCGCCCTTAGCCAAAGGACACATGTGTTCCACTTCTGCGGTGTATTTCATTTAAAATGCTCCTTAAGAACCCCGAAAGGTCTTAGTTTTGAGAATACACATAAGCGGAATCGCTTCTCAATAAATAGGATTATCAGCCAAATAATCATTTTTTCAAAGGAATCCGTTTAGTTGTGTCTTATATAAACTAGCATTTTTTTTAATTTTTTACAACCGTCTTTGACGATATGCCTTGGACGATATGCCTAATTTTACTGTGCCCGGCCCTCCGGATCCGGTCAGACTCCATACAATTTTTCCCCTCTGTAAAAGAAGTAGCGCCATGGAGGGCGCGTCATAGCTTGGCTGAGGGACTTGTGAGTTTTCGTAAGAAAATTCATGGGTAAAAATTGCATGGAGGTAATTTTTACCCGCTTTCCAGGGTTCCGCCTCTCGGCTCCATTACCGGTGGCCATGAGTCTCGAAACCACCATTTTGGCAAGCATTGGCGCTTTTAAAACCCGTGAAAAACTCTGCCAAAAACGAACCACCGGCAACCCGCTTGCGCGGGCCCTTCCAATCGGGCGTAGGTTTTCTCTGCTGTAGCTGTTCAGGCTGTGTTTTATGCCAGTAGTAGGGTCTTTTCTGCAAAGGGCAGTTCTTTCTTTACAGCCTGCTAAGCGTCTCCTTTTCCATCTCAATTATGTGAATCATCCGCTCAATTGCACAAATAGCCGTGTAGGGGAGCTTCTGCTCAAGCATTATGTCCCTGTTTTTCTTTGTTCCCCTCTCGTACTCGTCAAGAAGCTTTGCACGCTTCTGCTTTGCAGCCTCAAATTCCTTCTTGCCCAGAATGTCTGAATACATAACCGCAAGGCAGAACCAAACCGTATCGTAATCAACCTGTTCAAAAAGTGTCAGCCATGGCTGACACTTTTTGAACAGGTTGATTACGATACGGTTTGGTTCTGCCTTGCGGTTATGTATTCAGACAT
>JAGACC010000254.1 GCA_017614295.1 Treponema sp. | reverse complement strand
TTACCCTTCTTATCCTTTTAAAGGACGTTCTTTCCTGCATACTCGGAGTGCTCTACCTCTTCTTTACGATTTTTGCAGTGCTCGCTTCCTTTAACGGATTCATCGATTCCGGAATAAACGAATACTCGGTTAAAGCATGGGCAATCGGATTCTTTATTCTTCCAATAATTATCCGCATCGCATTTGAGCTTATCCATATCTTTATCTACAAGTGCCTCAAGTACGTAATAAAGGCTATCATCTTTGTTGCAAAGCTTGCCTGGAAGATTATCTGCGCAGTTGCACGCTTTATCTGGAACTTCTTTGCAACAGCATCACACCTTATCGTGGACTTTGGAAAGTGGCTTGACTCTATGCTTACCAACAACATAGAAAAGAACAATAAGCAGCAGCAGGAAATAAAGAACGGCAACGAAGTCTTCTACAACCCAAAGTTTTACACAAAGGCCAAGCTTGAAAAATAGCGGCAGTATTAGCAACTTTTAAAAGCAAAGCAGGAGGCAGCAATTGTCCCCTGCTTTTTTTTCTTTGAGGACTTAAAAAACTAAAAAAAGCGGCGAAGAATTTGCACAAATCCTTAAAAATAACTATAATCATTATAGGAAAAATTCAAAATCGTATTAAAACCAAGAGGTAGTTTATGGCTCGCGTAAAAAAAGAATTGGACAGATTCGCAGAAAACGCGAAAAAGGACATTCCCATCTTAGTAAAACTGATGTCCGCTATCGTTACAGCAATCATTCTTAGCGTTACCGGAGTTGCGGTCCTCTCCCTTACATTCTTTGCAGAAGGCGTAAGGAAATCAACGGAAAACGACCTCATGAACTTTTCTCACGGTCTTGTCATGACGCTCAAAGACTGGCGCGACACTCTGGAGGCAGACGTAATGCTGCTTTCCAACCGCCCGGATGTTGTAAGCCTGGTTGCGGCAAAAGACAGTCACAACCTAAATACAATCGTCGGCTGGGCAAACGGAACTCTCAACGTAGAGCTTCTTGCGTTTACAGACGAATCAGGCAACGTGCTTGCGGCTCAAGGTGCAAGAACCGGCGAAAACCTAAAGGCTGTAAGTTCCGTGGCATCCGCACTTAGAGGAATCGCGGGATATTCCTACGACGACATAGGTTCCGTAGGCTATTCGGTCATTGCATCCGCACCTGTCCGCTCAAAGGGCAAAGTCGCAGGGACTGTAATAGCGGCCTACTCGCTTGTAAACGGAGACATTACGGATCAGGTAAAAGACTCTTACGATGCCGTCTGCACAATATTCAACGGCAACATACGCGTTGCAACAACACTGGGCGAAAACCTCATAAGAACCACTCTGGACCAGCAGGAGATTACAAACGAGGTTCTTAATAAAGGCAACGAATACCACGGCACAAACACAATCAACGGCTCAAGATACATGTCCGTCTACTTTCCGCTTGAATCAAGCAACGGCGTAATTTCGGGAATGGCATTTATTGCCCGCAGCGTAGAAATCGTAGATTCAATCAGGAACGAGACCATGCGCTATGTAATTATAGGCGCATTTTTCTTTGTAATCGTGTTCGGCTTCTTCTGCTACAGGTTCATCAACTGGCTCATGATCCGCATTGCAAACGTAACCAACTTCCTTAAGGAACTGGAAACCGGGGACGCAGACCTTACCAAGAGGTGTAAGCTCTTCCTCCGCGACGAAATAGGAGACCTCATCATCCACTTTGACCTCTTCCTGGACAAGCTGCAGGAAATCATGAGCGAAATCAAGGGAACCAAGTCCGAGCTTGGAGAGTCCGGTTCAAAGCTTTCGCTTTCCACACAGGACACATCAAGCGCAATCACAGAAATTCTTGCAAACATAGAAAGCATCCACAACCAGATTACGTCTCAGACTAATACCGTAACAAAGGCGGCGGGGGCTGTAAAGGAAGTTTCCAACAACATCACAAACCTTGACGTTCTTGTAAATGATCAGAGTGCGGGTGTAACACAGGCTTCCACGGCAATCAGCGAGATGATAGAAAACATTTCTTCCGTTACACAGTCCGTGGACAAAATGGCAGACTCTTTTGACAACCTAAACAAAAACATAAACGTGGGCTTTTCAAAGCAGCAGGACGTTAACGACCGGATTCAGCAGATAGAAGTTCAGTCCCAGATGCTCGAAGAAGCAAACCAGGCAATATCAAGCATTGCAGAGCAGACAAACCTTCTTGCCATGAACGCCGCAATCGAAGCAGCCCACGCAGGAGAGGCGGGAAAGGGATTCTCTGTCGTAGCGGACGAAATCAGAAAGCTTTCCGAAACTTCTTCTTCCCAGTCCCGCTCGATAGGTGAGCAGCTTTCAAACATTCAGGCATCTATCAAGGATGTTGCGTCTTCTTCCTCAGAAGCAAGCCAGGCATTCAGCTACGCTTCCCAGCACATCAAGGAAACAGACGAGCTTGTAACCCACATCAAGTCTGCCATGGAAGAGCAGAACGAAGGGTCAAAGCAAATCAGCAACGCCCTTACCAACATGAACGAGAGTGCGCAGAAGGTTCAGGGTGCATCAAAGGAAATGAACATGAGGAACCAAATCATCATGCAGGAAATGCAGTCGCTTCAGACTTCAACGGAAAACATGCAGTCCGGCATGGACGAGATGGCAGCAGGTGCACGCAAAATCAATTCGACAGGTGTCTCTTTGTCAGGCATTTCAACCGACGTTCAGAGCGCAATCAGCAAGATTGGCAGCCAGATAGATTTGTTCAAGACAGAATAGAAAGGAATTTCAGGGGTTTGTATGAAAAGAATAAATGTTTTAATAGCACTTGCAATAGTCACGGCTTTTTTTGCATCATGCGGCAAAGAGCGTCCGGCAACAATCAAAAAGCATCCTGTAACGCTCCGTCTTTCAGAAAACCACGTTGCAGGCTACCCAACGGCACTGGCGGACGAGGAATTTGCACGCCTTGTAGAGCTTAGGACAGATGGCCGCATAAAAATAGAAGTCCGCGAAGGTGGTGCCCTGGCTCAAAACGAGAGTGATGCAATCGTGGGGCTCAAAAACGGAGACCTTGCCTTTACAAGGGTTTCCGCTTCTTCCGTTGCAGAATATGTTTCGCAAATCAACGCAATTCAGTTTCCCTACCTTTACAAAAGCTCAGAACACATGTGGAAGGTTTTGAACGGAGAAATAGGCCAGACAATTCTTAATGGAATAGAGGGTTCCGGTTCGGGACTTGTCGGTCTTTGCTACTATGATGCGGGATCAAGGAATTTCTATGTTACACGCCCGGTCCATTCCGTAGAAGACATGAAGGGGCTTAGAATCCGCGTCCAAAACAGCCGTCTCATGCTTGACATGTGCGAGGCACTCGGAGCAAAGGGCGTTACAGGTCTTACAATGACAGAAATCCGTGGAGCAATAGAGAACGACGTAATTGACGGTGCGGAAAACAATTTTCCAAGCTACCAGAGCAACGGCGACTACGGTATTGCCCCATACTTTATTCTTGACCAGCACACAAGGGTTCCAGAAATTCTTATCGCATCAAAAAAGGTTTTTGACCGTCTTGACCCTGCCGACATAGAAATAATAAAACAGGCCGCAAAAGAAACACAGGACTTTGAAATCCAAAAATGGAAGGAACGCGAGCAGTATTCAGAAAAGGTATCACGCGAAAACGGCTGCCAGGTCATAGAACTTACCCCCAAAGCCTATGAGGAATTCCAAAAGGCAATGGAGCCCGTCTACAAAAAGCACGGAGCCCAGTACATGAACATAATAAACGCTATCCGCGCCATAAACTAAAAAAAGGGGCACCCCTCGCCCCAAGGTATTGACACTTTTTAGTCTTGCGTATATATTATCTCTACACCGCTTTTTAATGCGCGACTAGCTCAGATGGTTAGAGCATCACGTTGACATCGTGGGGGTCACTAGTTCGATTCTAGTGCCGCGCACTAAGAGGCGGTGCTTTTTTTAATCGCTAACAAAACCGCCCCAGAACCAATTGCCATTCATCTAAAAAGACCAACGTCATCAGCCCACCGTTCAATTTCTTCTGACCAGAAAGGAATGCCGTCAAGTTCGTTTTCGCCATCACAAACAACAATCGCAACGCCAATCCACCTATTATGAAGTTCCTTACCAAAGTCAATTTCTATTTTAAAGTGCTCGCCCTCTTTTCTTTCTGTAAGAATAACATGGCTATAATACACCGGATGACTATGCCCCCCTTTTTCTGAGCTCTTCAATGCCTGCTCAAAGCTATCAAGCTTTAAATCCCCTATTCCTTCTGGAAACTTGATATACGAAATATCATAGGAGTTTAAAACATCTGGTGTCAGATTATCCTTAAACTCCATTATTTGCTTTGACAGGTCAGGATGTTCCCTCCTATTCGCTTTCCATTCCAAATAGGGAATATAAAGCGAAAGGAAAATTGCCAGTAGAGGAAACAGAATTGAAAAAAGAATCCTTAAGCTATATGGTATTTTCATCACAAGTTTCCAAAGAACTTAGACCCGCCTAAAGACAAGGCTCGTGTTCACTCCGCCAAAGGCAAAGTTGTTGCTCATTACGTATTCTGCACCTGGCAAATCCAATCCGCTTCCTGTTATGTATCCAAGTGGAGCACACTGGGGGTCAACCTGGGTAAGGTTAAGGTTTGGATGGAACCAGCCCTCCCTCATCATGTTTATGGTAAGCCAAGCCTCTACGCATCCGCAAGCACCAAGGGTATGTCCAATGTAGCTTTTTGTAGTGCTAATAGGAACTGACCTCTTAAAGACTGAATAAGTGGCAATGCTTTCTGCAACATCTCCTGCGGCAGTTGAAGTTCCATGGGCATTTACGTAGGCAATTTTTTCAGGTGCAATTCCCGCATCTTCAATGGCAAGTCTAAGTGCCTGAGCCATGGTCTCTGAATTGGGGCTTGTTATGTGGGTACCGTCGCAGTTTGTTCCAAAACCGGCAACTTCCGCATATATCTTTGCACCACGCTTGTATGCATGCTCCATGTCTTCCAGAATTAAAGTTCCAGCACCTTCTCCAATAACAAGGCCGTCCCTCTTTGCGTCAAAAGGCTTGGGTTCTTCCTGGGGATGAGCGTTGTCGTATGCAGTTGCACCCATAGCGTCAAATGCTGCTGCATCAGGGGGAACAAGTTCTTCCGCTCCACCTGCCACCATTATGTCCTGTATGCCGTTCTCTATTGCTTCGTATGCGTATCCGATTGCCTGACTGCCGGAAGTGCATGCAGTGTTGGTAGTTATTATTCTTCCGCGGAGTGAATAGAAGACGCTTATGTTTGCGGCACAAGTCTGGGGCATACACTTTATGTAGGTCTGGGAATCTATCTTGCTTGAGTCGTTAGTTAGCACCATGCTGAACATGTCCACCATGGAGTCCATGCTTCCCATGCAGGAACCGTATGCAATTCCTGTCCTACCGTTGTGCAGTTCTTCCAAAAGGCTTCCGTCTTCATTTTTAAGTCCGGCATCTTCAAAGGCGTGTTCTGTTGCGGTAAGGGCAAGAAGGGCAACCCTTCCCATACCGCGCACTTTTTTTCTTGGGTACTTGGGCAGCTCTCCAGTATAGGGGCAGGCAAGACGTGTGTTCATTTTTTCAAAGCGGTCCCAGTCCTGCATGTAGCGTATGCAGTTTTTTCCTGAGCGCAAAGTTTTATAGGCTTCGCTCCAAGTGTCTCCCAAAGCGGTAAGCATTCCGCCGCCAGTTACGACAACCCTTCTCTTTCCGTTTGCTTTTGTAAAATTCATATTATACCGCCGTTTACAGAAATTACCTGACGGGTAATGTATCCCGCTTCTTCGCTCATAAGAAAGAGCACCAGGTTTGCAACATCTTCCGGTTTACCCATACGCTTCATGGGAACAGAGGCAAGTAGTTCTTCTACAGGTGCGTCCTTTAGCATCTCCGTTTCTATAAGACCGGGAGCCACCGCGTTAACGGTAATGCTGCGGCTTGCAAGTTCCACCGCCAAGGCTTTGCAGGCACCAATCAGTCCAGCTTTTGCAGCGCTGTAGTTTGTCTGTCCCCTGTTACCGGTAATTCCGCTTACGGAAGAAATTGCAACTATGCGCCCCTTCTTCTTACGGCACATTGCAAGTGTTAGCGGCTGAACCACGTTGTAAAAACCGTCAAGGCTTGTGTGAACTACAGAATCCCAGTCCTGGCCTTCAAGACCTGCAAACGTCTGGTCCTTGTTTATTCCCGCATTGCTAACAATTCCCCAAAGAGCACCGTGGGAAAGCAAAAGGGCATTCAGTTTTTCGCGGCAGCCTTCCCTGTCAAGAACGTCAAACTGAATAAGCTCCCCTTGGCCACCTGCTTCTTTTACCAAGCGCAAAGTTTCCTCCGCCTTTTCCTTACCGCGGTTGTAGTGTGCAATTACATAATATCCTTTTTTTGCGGCTGCAAGACAAATGGCTCTTCCAATGCCTCCGCTTGCGCCTGTTACAAGAATCTTTTTCTGTTCATCTTCCATTTTTATTTATCCTTGGGCAATTGGTCACCGCCCAGTCTCTGTTCCAAATCTTTTGATTCCATTACTGTAATAAAGGTAGTAACATCCGCATCATCCTGCGAAGTGTTTTCCTGACCAAAAATTGCACAGCTGAATTTTGAAATGTCCCCGGAAGAAACGTCTTCAGAAATTTTTATCCTGATTGTAGTTCCAGATGCAAAGGACGAAACCCTTGTCTTAAAGTGGGAGATGCTAAGTACAACTCCGGGATTGCACTTTTCGCTTTCTCCGCGGACAGTTTTTTTTATGAAGGAAAGAGCCGCAACTCCCTGAGCCATAATTTCAAATGTGCACCAGGAAGGAATTCCTCCAAGCTTTTCATCGTAAAAAATATTGTCCGGCCTAACGTCTAGCTGCAAGGTTATCGTAAGATTTTCCACGTCATACTGAACCACACGGTTCAAAAGGAACATCTTGCCCTTGTGGGGAACCATATTCAAAAGCTCTTCTTTTTCTACCGGAAGTTCAAACTGCATAGGAATCCTCCGCGCTAAGAATCAAAACCGAATTGCTTCCTCCGAATGCAAAGGAATTACTCATGCAGTTTTTTACCCTCTTTTTTAGACAAGCGCCACTGCAAGCAAAATTCAATTCAGGAAGTTCAGGATCTCTTTCTCCGTCCCAAGCCTGAATAGGAACTTTATCCGAACCTTTTGCACTCTCCTGAATAAGAGCCCAGCACACTGCAGCTTCCAATGCTCCTGCGGCACCAAGCGTATGTCCTGTCTCCGACTTTGTGGAACTGCACAAAGGCCTGTGGCTACCAAAAACTTTTTCTACAGCTTTTGCTTCCATGGAATCATTAAGGCGGGTACCGGTTCCGTGAAGGTTAATGTAATCAATGTCTTCTGCACGCAAAGAAGCATTGTCCAAAGCCTTTTGCATAGCATCCGCAGCTCCGCTTCCATCCGGGTTGGGAGAAGTTATGTGGTATGCATCAGAGCTTTGTCCGCTTCCAGAAAGAATTACAGGCAGTCCGTTTTTTAAAAGGTTGTCCCGGCTAAGCAAAAAGAATGCCGCTCCGTCCCCCAAGGTTATACCGCTTCTGTTTTTGCTAAAGGGGTTTGTCTTCTGCAAAGAGACAGATTCAAGCGAATCAAAACCAAGAAGAACCGTATCAGATGCAATGTCCACTCCACCGGCAACAACCGCATCGGCAAGCCCTGAACGGATAAGTTCCGCCGCTTTGGAGATTGCAGCCGCACTTGAAGCACACGCAGTAGTAAAAGCAAGGGACGCCCCCTTTAGGCCGTAGTGTTCGCTTACAAAGGTTGCAACGTAATCTGCGCACTGGTTTTCCAAAGTGTATGCTGGCGGAAAAGTTCCCTGCTCAAAAAAAGTCTTGTGTCCTGCAATGGAAAGTTCGCTTCCGTTGTCGCAAGAGCCTACGCACACAGCTATTCTCTCACTACCGTATTTTTCTTTTGCTTCAAAGATAAAGTCTTCTATCTGCAAAAGAGCCGCCGCTTCCATCCTGATTATTTTCATGTTAAGGCGGGCATCCACACTTGGCAAAGAATGGTCTTCTACACGAGCTGCAAAAAATTCCTTTCCGGAAAGAGTCTTTATTTTTTTTATTCCTGAATTATCCCCGGCACACACACTAGTCCAAAGTTCACCAATGTTTTTTCCTGCTGAACAAAAAACTCCCGGGGACGAAAAATAAATTTTCTGCAAAGCTCCTGCGCTCATTAAGGTTCAACCTCCGTAATAATATAGGTGTAGTTCCGGAGGTGGTTTCTTATCTTGATGCGGCTAATCTTTTTCTTCTTAAGTTTTATTTCTATTTCTTCTATTAAATTCTTTCCGTCATGAATAGTGCGGGTAATTGAGTCGGAAGTTTTTGTCTCCGCAAAGGAAAGCCCTGCCGCAGAGTAATTTTCCTTTAGCACGTCAAAGTCATAATATGCGTTCTGAAAATCTGCAACAATGTATTCAGCCTTAAAGCTGTCAGGGAAAAAGTGGGATTCAAATTTTACGCTTTTTCCATCGTAGGAAAGAAAGCCTATGTCCACTCCAAAAGTGCTTAAAAGGCAGACAGAAATTTCTTTTTTGTCCAGCTTAAGATATGCCATCATCGAAAAGCTTTTTCCGTCAAAGTCTCCGCTAAATTCCTGGGCGCATTCTTTGGAAAGGGAACAGGAAGACGGCGGCAAAAGCTCTATGCATTTTTTGTCCGTAATATAAACGGGGTGCAACTTTTTATGGGCAGAGGAAGCGCATGAAAAAAATGTGAATGTTGACAAAAGCGCAGAAAAAACAAAGGCTGCCGCAAAGGTCTTTCGAGTAAAGTTAAAAAAGTTTTTTTGTGTAGGTAAGCATTTCATAGGAATCTTAATTGTAAGAAATATGCCGTCTTTTGTCAAATAGACCTGTTCTGAAACTGAAGTTTCCGGAAGTTTCCGGACAGGTTTAATATGCAAGGGGCGGGACACCCTAGTTCTGCAAAAAGGTAGTGGCTACTGCTGCGGAGAGGCCTGCAAAAACCGCAAGTCCTATTATGTGAACAGGCACAAAGGAGCTAAAGGCAAGCGCACCAAAAGAAATTGCTGTCGTAACAAAGGAAAGCAATACCGCAAGCACTTCAAGATGCTGGCCTTCTTTTTGAATGGCGGACTTTCTCTTTGCATTTTCTGCCATATAGATTATATAGTCTAAGCCAAGTCCAAAGACAAGCACAGCCCCCGTCATGCAAAAGAATTCTATTCTTGTTCCGGAAAGCACAAAGGTTACCACAATAGAAAGCACGCTCGCAAGCGGAACAAGCACAATCTTTGCAAGCTGCCTAAAGCCGTAAAAGAACTTTAGCATTACAGCAATAAGCACAAAGGCAAGCAAAAAGCTCTTTACAATAAATTTGGAAAGCTCATCAAGACCTGCGCTTATGTCCTCTGCCTTATTCATAAAAACAAGACCCGGTATTTCTTTTGCAAGGGAACGGCATTCATCCTTATTAAGAATCTTTCTTGGCATAAAGACCGAATAATATTTTTCGCCAATCTTTCCAAGCCAAAGATTCTCCGTTAAAGAAGAAAATGCCTTTGGCAAATCAGACGGCAAAAGATAGGACTTTGCAGAATCCGAAAATTCTTTCCGTATGGCAAAAGAAGCTTCCCTAAGCGAAGTCTCTTCGTCAAAGCCAATGTTTGAAAGCTGCCCCTCAAGTCCAGAAAGAAGTATTTCTGTTGCAGCCCTAGATTCATCCTGTCTTTTCTTTGAAGGGGAAAATAATGATGTGCAAACAGAGCCTGAAAAAGCTGAACCTTCGTGCAAAGCCAAAAGCTCTTCCGTCTGAAGTACGGCTTCTTCATCATCACCGCTTACTACAAACCATGCAGGTGCAGACTGACCCGTAATCCTTGCGCTAAGAATTGTGTCTTCCTTTAGCCTTCCCTCCATTTTGTAGAGCGAAGAAATATCGTTTTTTATGCGTACATCATCTCTCTTTACAAAAAGCGTCAGAAAAGAAAATGCAAAAAAGACCAGCAATATCAAGTAGCGGTATCTTTTCTTTACATTCAATTTTGGAAGCAAAAGACAAGCCCTCTTTGCAGGCAGTCTAAGGCAGGGGTAAATGCAGACGGATGTAAGGAATGAACTCATTATTCCCGCAAAAGAAAAAACCGCAACTTGGCGCAAAAGTTCAAAGGGGGCAAAGAACAAGAGCAGGTAGCAAATCTCCGTACTTGCAAGAGAAAGCAAAAGTCCGGTAAAGATTTTTTTTCTTATCTCGGAGCCGCTTTGCAAAGAGACGTCCGCTTTCCAGTGAATAAAAAAATGCAGGCTGTAATCTATGCAGGAACCAATAAGAGATGTACCAAAGACAAGTGCCGTAAGGTGAACCTTTCCAAGAAGCAGATGCGTTGCAGAAAAAGCGGCCGCACAGGAAAGAGCCACCGCAAAAACAGAAAAGGCTATTGGCAAAAAGCTTTTAAAGACAAAAAACAGGATAAGCACAACCGCAATCATGCTAACAATTCCTATTAGAGAAATTTCTTTGGAAGCAGAAAGAGAACTTTTATAGCTGTGGAAAGGAGTACCGGAAAAAACAAAACGGCAGCCGTCATTCTCCAAAGGAAGACATTCCTTGTAAACAAGAGCCACACCGTTTTTGCCTCCGCCAAGAGAACCACCCTTTTTGCTCATCCCGCCCCTAATGGCAACATACCAAATACCGTCAAGCTCTGCGGCAAGAACACCATCTTTTGGAGAAAGCAGGGATTCAGAAGAAGAAAGAAGGGAAAGGTAGCCGCGAAGAATAATGTCGTCCAGCATAAAGGGATCGCTTTCCATATTCTCTAGCGGAGCAAGGCTAAAGGCACCGTAGATTTTGGCAAGAGCCTCTTCTCCAAAAGAAGCTACCGCATCAGCAGAAGATTTTATTTCATCCGCACTAGATTTTGGCAAGAGATTAAAGCGCCTTGAATGAACAAAAGAAGCAACCTCTTCGGAAGAAAAAGAAGAAGCATTCACTTCCAAAAAGGAAAATTCATCGTGACCGGAAAGTTTTTCAAAAGCCTTAAGAGCAGCATCCTTTGCCTTGGAAAATTCAGCATTGCCTGCAAAAATAAAAAAATTGCTCCCAGTCCGCTCAGACAGCAATGAATCCGCCGCCTGAACTTCTTTTGCGGAAAGGGAAGATGGCATCATGGAAAAAAGGTTGGACTCTACATTCAGTCCTTTGCCAAAGAAAAGGGAAGCTAAAAATCCTAAAAAAACAAATGCGTGAAAAAAGCCCCAAAGACAAACAAAAAATTTATTTTGCCTCAAAATAATATTTTTCTTCATCAGAAAGAATCTCTTTTACCTGCTGTTTTGAAAGTGTGTATTTTATGTCTTCCCCATTCTGCTGAAAAAGAGTTACGCTGTCCAGCCTGGAGTCTCCGTTCAGGTTCACCCCGACAAGCTCTATCTTTTTCATGAATGAAGCAAGGTTTTCATTTTTTGGAAGCAGGAAGATTTTCCATCCGCCGGAAGAAGAATCCTCGTAAAGAACCTTAAAATTTGAATTTAGGTTTTCCATGTCGCCCTTAAATATAGAAGAAAAGGAAACAGAAAAATTTGAAAAATCATTGTTGGCAGGAATATCAAGAACAGACCTTCTGCCGTCTGAATTTGTAAGGATTATCTGGCCGTCCGTAATGGTAGAAATTGAACGCACTGGCTTTAGCGTGTTCCAGACAATGCCCTGGGTTGAAATTATAAAAGTGCCGGATGACTTTAACAGGCGCTTTTTGCCGTTAACAACAACGCTCTTTTCCTGGACAAATTCACCAACAGTATTTGCGTGGCTTGTAAGATTCTTTAGCACGTCATTCACAGACATGTCTTTTGCAAAGCCATTTATGCCAAAAGATAAAAATAATATTGAAAAAACAAGCAAAAAATAATTTTTCATAGAAACCTTCTGACGATATAACAAAGAATATAACAATTTGTTACAAATTTCAATATGAAATTTCAATATTATTTTATTTCTGTTGGCAGTTTTTCTTTGAAACGCTACTTTTCCCCGCCGGCTATTTCGTTGAAGAGGGCTTGGTAAAGGGTTGCTTTGTCGCGGTTTGTGTTGCGGATTGTAGATGCCATGCGCCTGGCAAGCACTAACAGAACCCTGTAGCCCAAAACTGGCTCCTTTTTGCAAAGGGCATGGAATTTCTTGCTGGAAAAGACAAGAACCGTGCAGTCGGTAAGGGCTGTAACAGTTGCGCTTCTTACGTCATTGCTTATAAGGGCAGTTTCTCCAAAGAATATGTTCATGGAGTCGTCAAGGTCTGCAAGGGCAATAGGATCACCATCCGGGGTGTTTCTAGAAATATGGACAGAGCCGGAATTCAATATGAAGAATTCATCTCCTTCTTCACCCTCTTTGATTATCACATGACCCTTCTTGTATTTTTTAAGGGAGATATTTTCGTAAATCTGCGTAAGGATTTTCCTGTCTTCCTCCACATCCGGGTTAAAGCCGGAAAAAAGCTGA
>JAGACC010000253.1 GCA_017614295.1 Treponema sp. | reverse complement strand
GCAGGGCACAGTATTTGATTACTGGGAACTCGACGATGCTTACGGTGAATACGGTAAGATCACAGGTCACCACGTTGTAAACCTTGGTGTAGCAGCTCAGTTCGGCCGCTTCAATGTTGCAGCTGATGCTATCTACAACATCATGAAGGATCAGTCTGTATTCGACTTGTACGCAGGTCTTGGTGTAGGCTACGAGCTTATCCCTGGAACTCTTAAGTTCGGTCTTAAGGGATTCGGTGCATTCGACTTCGGTACAGAAGGTGCAGAAGACTTCATCCTTGGTGATGGTATTAGCAAGGGTATCGGTTATGGTCGTCTCGCATGGGAGGAAGATGCAGATTCTGCAGACATCCTCATCGGTGTAAGCCCATGGCTCATCTACACAACAGGTCGCCACGAATTCGGTGCTTCTGTAGTATACGAATTCCAGCTCAACGATGTTGATAACTATCACTTCAAGTTCCCTGTATACTGGAAGTACACATTCTAATAGTTAATACATAATTATTAGTTACTAAAGGCGGTCGGCTGCAAAGTCGGCCGTTTTTTTTTTGCACCCCATGTCATTCCGAACGCTACGCCACATTCGCACGCCCCTGCTACGAATGTGTCGCACGCCCCTGCTACGAATGTGTCGCACGCACTTGCTACGAATGTGTGATTCGGAATCTATATTTCCGTGTTTTTGTACAGCCTCCTCTTGACAATTTCTATTTTAAATGTTATTCCTTGCTAACAAAAGTTATTTATAAGTAACAAAAATATTAAGGAGTAAAATTATGAAATTTGCTGTAAAAGTTTTGGGTGCAGCTTGTCTTTTTGCAGGCATGGCCTTTGCTCAGGAAAAAGAATACGAAGTTTCTTTTAGCAACGAGCTTTCTACAGACACAATCACTTATGCTAAGGCAGAAGGTCACGAAAAGGATTCTGCAACCGTTTTTGCAGGTATCGTAGAAAAGGCAGAAGCTGGCTTTGAGTCTGAAAAGTTAAGCTTTAGCGTAATGGGCGAATGGACCTTCCAGCCGGTTAAGACCGTAGAAGATGCGCTTGACGATCAGGATGTAAAGGGCAACCAATTTACCCTTACAGACCACGACTGGTTTATAGAATTCCGTCCAATAAGCCAGTTTGCAATAGGCTGGAACGACGACCTCTTTGTTTCTGGTTCTTCACTCCCTGTTTGGGATGACGACATTAAGGCTGGTAACTACACAACAAATGACGGACTTGCCCTTATTGCCCGCCCGGTAGAAGGACTTTCTATTGGAGTAGGCCTTGACCAGTGCTCATTTGGTCTTGATAAGCCTAAGGACAAGTTTAAGCCGCTTATTAACTTTGGTGCAAACTATTCATACCAGGAACTCTTTGCAGCAGGCGTAGCAGTTCAGAACGTTGCGGGAAGCTCAGTTTTAGACGATGAAGGCAACGAGGAAGAAAGAAAGCTTACATTCGGTGTATTTGCAAGCATTACTGCCGTAGAAAACCTTACCCTTAACCTGGGATATACCCACAATGATTATGAAGGAATAGACTTTGGCCTTGTAGATCCATTTGAAATGTTCAACATTGTAGGACAGAACGTTGCAACCCTTGGCGCAACTTATGAAGCAGCAGGACTTTCCCTTGCAGTAGACGCAGCATTCAACTTTAACGGTGCAGACGACACGGACAAAGAAGGACTTTCCCAGTTTGCAGAAGCAGACGGAAACAGGTACGATGCCTACTTTGGACTTTGCGCAGAATATGCAATCACAGAGCAGTTTACTGCTGGTGTTACTGGCCTTATTGCACTTGACCTTTCTTCTAACGACGATGCATTTGAAGACAATGCAGACCTCTACTTTGCAATCGGTCCTGCCGTAAAATACGCCTTTAACGACCACAACGAATTTAGCCTTGGCGTAAACTTTGAAAAAGCTGGAAGCGACTACCAGGCAATGAACATCCCTCTTTCCTGGAAGTACAACTTCTAACTAAATCAACGCACCCCGCAGCAAGCTACGGGGTATTCAACCCTTCCGCGCGAATAAATGCCTCCTGTTTTGGGACATCTGCCTAACTGGTGGGTGTCTGCACGAAAAAAATCCCTCCATGGATTTTTTTCGTGATCAGAGATTTGCAAGCAAATCTCTGTGTTGCTAAAACGCGCATCCTTGCGCTTTTAAATTATGGCAAGCAAGAAATGTCTTATAAGCATTACCTCTGCAAACAAAAAAAAATCTGGAAAAAACGACCCAAAGCACTCTTTACTCCAAGACAAGCAAGAAATGAAGGAAAAACATTTATAGAAAATAGGGGTTCTTAGGGGCTAGCCCCTAAGCCGTGCCGGAAAGAGGAGGGGTTTAAGGGGGAACTTGCAACGGAGTTTCAAGCAGGGGAAAACCTCGCTTCGGAGTAGGGGTTTTCCCCTCCCCTTTGTTCGGGGTCCAAGGGAACTCCCTTGAAACTTGAAACTTTATTGTCTTAGGTATATGCTATAGCCATGAAAAAGACATTGGAACAAATACTTGCGGGAATAAAGGATTCTGCGCTTGAATATAATTTTACGGACGAAAGTGGAGCTTCTTGCGATCAGGGAAAGTCTTTGGAAAACGCAAAGAAGTGCTTTATAGAAAACCTTGAATTTGACAGCCGTGCGGTAAAAGAAAACACACTCTTTTTTGCGCTGCCGGGAACACATACAACCGGAAATAAATTCATTTGTAAGGCAATAGAAAACGGAGCTTGTGCGGTAGTCTACCAGGATGAATTTTCTGCAGAAGAAAAGGAATCAATTGCTTCTTCTATTAAGAATGCGGGAGCAGGTAAGGGGGAGGTTCTTTTTGTAAAAGTGCCGTCCAGCCGCTTTGCAATGTCTCCGATAAGCGCATCTTTTTATGATGACCCTTCTTCCCACCTTGTAATCTACGGTGTAACAGGAACAGAAGGAAAGTCTTCTACGGTATCTTTTATTTGGCAGCTTTTGCGTCTTAGCGGAATTAAGGCCGGTTTTATAAGCACAGTCCAGTATTCACTTGGCGGTGAGGCGGTTAACAATCCCCAGCACCAGACAACACCGGAGGCTCCGATTGTTCAGCGGGAACTTTACGAGATGCTTCAGAACGGCTGTACCCACGCAGTAGTTGAATCTTCTAGCCACGGTCTAAGCACAAAGACAAACCGCTTGGGAGACGTAAAATTTGACTGCGCACTCTTTATGAACGTAACTCTTGAGCATTTGGAATTCCACGGAACTTACGAGCAGTACAAGAGCGACAAGGCAAACCTTTTCCGCGCTTTGGACAAGGTTGACCACACAAAGGTAATCGCAGGAAAGGAAACAAAGGTTCCATCTTTTGGTATTGTAAACTTGGAAGACCCTGCCGCATCTTATTTTGCATCCGCCACTTCTAAGAAGGTTGTGGGCTTTACGACGGAAGGTATGGCTGGAAAACAGGCTGCGGAAGAGATAAAGGCAGCCCCTCTTCCACCAGTGCCCCAGGATATGGCATATATCTCCAGCCGCAACATAGCAAGTGCCCGCTACGGAATAACATTCAGCATGAACCGCTTTGATTCAACTGTTCCCCAGGACGAGCGCATAATTCACGTAAAGGCTCCGCTTCCTGGTGCATTCAACGCCTACAACATAACAGCCGCCCTTATTGCGGTAAGCGGAACAACACTTATTCCTCTTGCAAAGCTTGCAGAACTTACGCAAAAGCTTCTTCCGGTAACAGGCCGCATGACGGTAATAGATTGTGGACAGCCCTTTGAAGTAATAGTTGACTATGCCCACACACCGTCTTCTTTTGAAACGATTTTCCCTCCGCTAAAAAAGCGCTGCTCCGGAAACATAATCTGCGTATTTGGTTCGGGTGGAGAGCGTGACACAAAAAAGCGTCCTCTTCAGGGGGAAGTTGCTGCCCGCTTCTGTTCAACGGAAATTCTTACGGACGAAGACCCCCGCTTTGAAGACAGCATGAAGATTCTTAAGGATATTGCCCAGGGTGCTGTAAAAGAGGGTAAGGTTGAAGGTAAGGATTTGCTTCTTATTCCGGACCGCCGCCAGGCTATCCGCAAAGCTTTCTCCCTTGCAGAAAAAGACGACATAGTATTGCTCTTGGGAAAAAGCCACGAAAACAGCATAATCTACCGCGACAAGGCAACCCCTTACGACGAGATTGCAGAAGCAAAGGCCGCCCTTGTAGAAATGGGGTTTTCTTCTTAGCAGCCGATTCTCTGCCACTCTTTCCAGCCGCCAGTTGAATTGCGCATGTAGATTGCAATGCTGTCTGCGGTAAAAGATTCATTCAGGTTGAGCTGGGAAAAATGCTTTAGAGCCTCGTCCATTGCGCCTGTTGGAATGTCCCGGTTTGCAATGGTAAGGTGGGGGTAGAAGCTTTTGCCGCTCTTTTTTACGGATGCAGGGAGTGCAGAAGAGATTTTTTTGCAAAAGAGGGAATGCAGATTTTGCCAAGCGTCACTGTCCTTAACGTTTGCAAAGAGAGTGCGCTCAGAAAAACAGCCGAATCCACAGACTTCCACTTGGAGGGGCAGAAGGTTCTGTGCCTTGCATTCCTCCGCTGCAGAATACGCTGCTTCTAGAAGGTCCCTGCTTTCCAAACCGTCTGCAAGTGCAAACGGCGGTATAAGGGTTATGTGAGGCGGTGTTCCGTAGCCCGAATGGCAGCCGTAAACGCAAGACATGTGTTCCCTGCATTCAGCAACGAGTTCCTCCAGTTCTATGCTTACGGGAATGCCTATAAAATGTGTCTGTTCTGCAAATCCGCCCCGCTTATACATGGAACTGGCCAATCTGTCCGCCTATCTTTACAAGGGAATCCTTCATCTTAAGGTAAATGTCTGTAAGTTCCTTTCCAGAACCGCTTATTTTTTGCGCATCCTGGGCAACTTCGTTCATGCTTTCCTTCATGCTGCTTGTTGTTTCCTGAAGGCTTCCAATCTCCTTAATAACAGCCTGGTTTCCGGTAGTCATTTCCAAAGAGGCGCTTCTTACCTGGTCGGTGCTGTCGTTCATGGAGCGGAGTGCATCGCTAATCTGCCTTGAGCCTTCGTTCTGCTCCTGCATGGCCTGCTTTATCTGAAGGATAAGTTCGTCCGTGGCGCGTATCTTTTCCGAAAGCTGCTCAAAGGTAAGACGGGATTCATCGCTTGCCTGAACAACGCTAAGGATAGAATTCTTTATGGACTTAAGCTGGGTTCCGATTGTCTTTGACTGAGAAGAAGATGTTTCGGAAAGCTTTCTAATTTCATCTGCAACAACGGAGAAGCCTTTTCCTGCATCGCCTGCGTGTGCCGCTTCGATTGCCGCGTTCATAGCAAGGAGGTTTGTCTGGGAAGCGATAGAAGCAATGGAAGCGTTTGCCTGCTGAAGCATTGACGACTGGTCTTCGATGCCCTTTACGCGCTCGTTAACTGCCTTCTGCTTTGTAAGACCAACCTGGGCGTCGTTACAGAGGGTTTCAAAAGAAAGAGCCATTTTGTCTACGGAAGAGTTTACGGAAGAAATGTTTCCTATCATCTCCTGGACTGCCGCGGAAGCCTGAGCAACACTGTCTGACTGGTTTTGAATCATGTTTTCCAGGGTGCTTATGTTTCCTGCGATCTGCCTTACAGTGCTTGCCGTTTCCTGAACCCTTTCGTTCTGGTCGTTAATCTGGCTGTGGACATTCTCTATGTTTGAAGTAATTTCCTGGATAGAAGATACTGTGTTTTCCGTACTTCTTTCCATAGCGTTACCAGCTTCCTCAAGCTCTGCGTTGGAAGTCTTTATGTCCTTCATAATCTGCTGAAGCTTGCCCGTAAAATTGTTGAACCCCTTAACTACGCGTCCAATCTCGTTCTCTGAGTCAATGGCTATGCGCTTGGTTAAGTCTGCGTTTCCGGAAGCAATCTCGGAGATGGCACCTTCTACCTTTAAAAGCGGTTTAAGAGAAAGCCTTAGGAGTATGCCCGCAATCAAAAGCATGAACAGTACGGAAGCTACGCAGCCAAAAGCGATTCTGTTGGAAAGGTTCTTTGTTACCGTAAGAATCTCTTTTTCGTCAATAGAGATGGCAAAGCCCCAGTTTGTACCCTTAATTCCGCGGTATGCAACCAGTCTTCTGGAGCCGTTTTCCGTTACCCATGCGTGATTGGTCTTTCCTGCAGCAATTTCCTTTGCACAAGCCTTAAGGTCTTCGCTAATGTCTTCCGAAGTTAAAAAGTTTTCATTCATAACCTTGGAAGAATCCTTGTGGGCCATAACAATGCCTTCGCTGGAAAGCATAAAAGCGTAGCCTGTTTTTCCAATGCGTATTTCGTTTACTATGTTGTTGATGTTTTCTAGCGTTACGTTTGCGCAGAAAAAGCCGATTGTGCTGCCGTTCTTCTTTACAGCCCTGGAAAAGTGGACTACAGCCTTTCCTGTTGCGCGGGAGATTACCGGGTTGTCTATGTCCCTTTCGTGTCCCTCATGCATGATAGCCTTAAAATATGAGCGGTCGCTAACCTTTGCGCTTGTTCCTATGTCCGAATGGTTCTGTCCGCTTGGTCCGCAGTAAAATACGTTGGAAAATGCCGGTGAGCGGAAGTCGTTGTGGTTGTGCAGCCAGTCGATTATAGCCTCTTCGTCCCCTACCTGGGCAACGTCCGACTTGTTGTAGAAGTCCATCTTGTCGTAAAGGGCTTCTATGCGGTTCTCCATGGCAATACCGTAGGCTTCTGCCATAGCGGTGTATTCTTCTATGCTGTGCTTTGTTAGCAAGCTGCGCGTAGTGTGGAGGGTTCCTGCAATTTGAATGGCGTTAACCGAAATTATTGCAAGTGCGATGAATAAAAGAAGTTTTACAACAAGACTTCTTCCCTGCGATGTAGACTCATTCTGCTTCATTTTCTCTATCTCCTGAGAACTTTTTACTATAATATTATTTTATTATTATATGGTAGCTCAAAAAAGCGCTGTTGTAAAGCAGAATAGTAATATAGTCTTGATTTTTAGGACGAAAGTTTTATGGACGAAGTCCTACTGGCTCTACCATTTTGTTTTTTGGCTCCAATCGTAGGAATATGCCTATGCGTCACCCGCTTTCCGTGGTTCCGCGCCTTCGCGCTCCATTCCCTGGCGGGAACGGCAACGGGTTGCAGGCAACCCTGCCGCCACTCCAATCGGGCGTAGGACTCAGGAAAATCCCTCCATGGATTTTCCAGGGATTGCAGAATTGCTATGCAATTCTGCATGCTGCTAAGTCGCCATCCATGGCTTTTTACTGGTTGGCAAGGAAGAGAAAAAGTCTGTGCGAATTTTATTTGCCAACAGCACTCCATTTTTACAGGAGTGTCTTCTTTGCGGCGTACAGCAAAAAGGACTTAGCCCCGATTGGAAGGGCCCGCGGAGCGGGTTGCCGTTAGGCAATGGAGCGGTAGCGGAACCCTGCAAAGCGGGTAAAAATTGCATCCATGTAATTTTTACCCACAAGTTTCCTTCGGAAACTTGCAGTATTTTTATTGCAAAGAAATGACTCGCCCTCCATGGCGCTATTGGTCTGCGAATGGGTAGAAATTGCATGGAGTCTGACCGGACTCGGAGGCCGGGCACAGTAAAAATTGCAATATGCTCCAGAAAAGAAAGAAAAATAAAATTACTTAGACTTTTTCTCCGCGTTTTTCTGCTATATGCCTTGCCCAGTAGAGGAAGGGGGTGTCCAAGATTGAAGTTACAAGGAAGATTGCGTACCCAAAGATAAGGATTTGGATTATCGTTTCTTTTGGGAATACGCCAACAAAGGCTAAGAGGTTGAATACCACTACGTTTATAAGCTGGCTTACCATTGTTGAACCGTTGTTTCTAATCCAGAGGAAGCGCCTTTTGTCTCCGCATTTTTTCTGGGTAAGGTTCCAGAGGTGGTGGTATGCCCATACGTCGTAGATTTCGCAGATTGCGTATGCAAAGAGGCTTGCGAACATTACTCTTGGCGTGTTTGCAAAGACCGTGCGGATGGGGAGTGCCATTGTGTCCTCGCTTGCGGGTATGTAGAGGAACCAGCTTTGCGATATTGCTATGAAGGTTATGTTTGCTGCTATTCCGAGTTTTACGCAGGTGTTGGCTTCTTTTTTACCGTAGATTTCGCTCATTATGTCTGTTGCCAGGAATGACGATGCGAATATTACGTTGCCAAGTGTTGTGTCCATTCCGAATGCGTGTACCAGGATAAGTACTTCTATGTTTGCGGCTATTGTGCAGATTACCGTCCATGCAAAGATTCCGTTCTTGCCGAATAGTTTGAAGAATGCTACTAGTCCTCCAAAAAATGCGAATACGGAAAGCAATAGGATTATTTCGTTTTGAAAGGGTATGTTTGCCATGGTTTTCTCCTTTGGGTCATTTTGCGGAGTTTTGTTTGTCCGCTTTTTGTTTTAGTGTTTGGTTGCCTTTAGCTTTTGCTTGCCGGCTTTTCTTTGCTGACAGATTGTTTGTCTGTTAGCTTTCTCGTTTGTCTGTTAACTGTTCGTTAAACAGATTGCTTGTTTGCCTAACAGGTTAAATTTCGAGTTTTGAAAAAGACCTGTCATTACCGGGCTCGACCT
>JAGACC010000252.1 GCA_017614295.1 Treponema sp. | reverse complement strand
TTCCTTTGCAAGAGCCTCAATTTCTGGCACAAAGTATTCGTCCAATTCTGATTCGGAAATGCCACACAAAGCAGAATAATTTTTGTTCAGGCTTATGTCGTTAAGCTGGTTGAGTCCGCTAAAGATATTTATGTGGCTTACTTTTGTAATTCCTGTAATAAACAAAAAGCGGATGTGCCTGTCCATGTCCTTGAGGGGGCTGTAGAAGCTGCGCAATTCCTGGCGGTTCTGTTCTTCGTATTCTGTGTAGAGTGCATCAAGAATGGGCTTGTCGTATTCGTCAATAAGAATTACAACTTGCTTTCCTGTCTGTTCATAGGCAGCCAAAATAATATTATTAAGACGAGGGGCAGAACGCTCATCTGTAACTTCTACATTGAAAATCTTTTCATATCTGCAAAGCATAAGGTTTATTGCAGATTTTAAACTTACTAAATCCGGGTAATTGTCAGCCCCAAAGCTAATATTTAGGACAGGATATTGCGTCCAGTCCTTCTCCAGCTTTTCTATTGCAAGACCAGTAAAAAGTTCCCTTTTACCAAGAAAGTAGGCTTCCAGTGTAGAAAGTAACAGGCTCTTTCCAAAGCGGCGGGGGCGGCTTAAGAAGTAGGGTGTGCTTGTCCGCGTAAGATCATAGACAAAATGAGTCTTGTCTACATAAACATAGTTTCCCCTGCGGAGTTTTTCAAAATCTTGGATTCCAATTGGCAGATACCTTGTTTCCATATTTTTATCTTAGCATGATTTGGCAAAGTGTACAATCTTTTGCAAATCAAGCCTAGCCCCGATTGGAAGGGCAGTTGGTTAAAAATTGCATCCATGCAATTTTTAACCGTGAGTTTTCTGCGAAAACTCACCTGCTTTTTATGCTAACAAATGACGCACCATCCATGGTGCTGTTTGTTTATCATTTGATGGCCCCGCGGAACCCTGGAAAGCGGGGTTTAAGAGGAGCTGGACGGTCACGGAGTGCCGGACACAGTAGAACCAAAAAAGCGGCTCCAGAAGAGAGAAAAATAGAGATTTTAGGAATTAACTGTTGCAAAAAAAATCCGATAATAAAATGAATTGGGTGGGTAAATGGTCTATAAGTTTTTAAATAAAGAAAAAACTGCTTCTATATTAGCGGCTTTTGCGCTTTTTTTAGTGGCGGCATTGTTTTCTATAGGTATACTCCTTGCATTTTTTGATTACGGAATGGTTTCTCCTGACCAGCAGGGCTTTTTGTCTTCCTTGGGACACGTTATCGTAGGTGCCTTTGGTTTTTCTTCCCTGCTTATACCGGTATTCTTTTTTGTTTCCGGGGCTTTTTGCCTTGACTACAGGTGGTCTGTTCAGCGGGCGATGTGCCTTTTGGTAAGCGTTGTTCCCTTCTTTACGATTGTTGGTGCCGAAAAGTGGATAAGGTCCGTTGTTGAAAATTACAGCGGAGCTTTTGCGGCTGTAGCGGTTACGGGTATTACTGCCCTTGCAGCATTTATGGTCATTGCCGAATACCTGGTTACATTGGTCTTTGCAAGCCTTTTGGAAGCAAAATATGCCAAGGACCATAAAAAGTACGAGGCCTATGCTAAGACAAAGGAAGCCCATGCCTATACCGGACAACCGTCATTTGACCAGGGTGAAAAAGAAGCTGAATATGACCAGGTAGAGCTTGACGACCAGTTTGAAGACCCGTCTGTTGACCCCGAATCTTATGGAAAATCTTCGCAGAGGGGTGCAGTTGATGAATTCATAAGGAATTCCGCAAACAAGATACGCAATATTGCCCGCTTGGAAGACAGAAGCAACCGTCAGGAAAACGTTCGTCATGGCTCTGATGAAGACGTTGACCTGGATGATTTTTTTGGAAACAGAAAAAAGAACTCAGACGCAACTGTTCTTAGCGAAGAAGATGAAGACAGCGACCTCTTTGACGAAGACATTGATGTTGCAGACAGTTATGAATACGACGATGCCGATTCTGTAGACCCGGAAGACATCAACCCGGACGATTTTGAATATACGGAAAAAGAAGCCGGTGCCAGCGAAACCCGTGAGGACGAGTCTGCCTCTATGCCAACTGTAGAAGCATCTGCGGAAACCGTAGACCAGTACGGAGAGACCCTTGCCCAAAGTCCTGCCGCAAAAGAAGAGAACATTGAGCTTGACGGAGATTTCTATACTCCCGCAAAAGAAAACGGTAAGCCGGAAAAGGTTTTTGTTAAGCGCGTAATCGTATCTGACGACTTTGGATCTCCCCTTTCTATGGAAGAATCTATTGATAATTTGGATGACGACAAGGAAACTTCCCCCGAAGCGGATGAACTTGCAGAAGAAGCCGTGGAAACTGCTGACGGAAACGAAAATCCTGCTAGAGTTGATGCCGCAGAAGAAAATCTTTCCCCGGATGAATTTGAAGACGATTTTTCTGAACAGGAAGACGCTGGTTCAGAAGAAACAGAAGAAGCTTCAGAAGATGCCGACACTGTTTATGAATTTGACCCGTCTCTAGAAAAGAAAGGCACATTCATAAATCCACCGGAAGAAAAAGAACCGGAGATAATTCCCAAGCCCCACCAGACACAGGATGTTGTTCACAGCCTTACCCCTTCAAGAAAGGGTCGCTCATTGCTTTCTGCCCTGGACGATGTATTTGCCAAGATGGACGACGACGTAAAAGCCCAGGTGGAAGAAGACGGAATTGTTACCGGAGAATCAACTGAATCTTCCATTGCAAAGAACAACCGCCGTAACCTTGCCGCAGAGATAGATTCCGCAGAAAACGAAAGCGACATTGAGGATTTGGACAAGATGTTCGACGCTTCCCTGGATTCTGAATACTATGACCAGGAAGAAAACGATGAGCTTTCCAATGAAGAGGAAGATGAACTGGATGAATATGGTGAAGATCCCGTTCAGGAGGATGACTACGACAGGGAAACTTTTGTAGAAGAAGATGAAGCGGAAGAGACCCCTGTTTTTGCAAACAACAGCCTTCCTACATACCGTGCCATTGTTACGGATGAATATGGAAGCCGCCCAATAAGTGTTCCCCAACCAAAGCGCCGCAAGTCCGGTCCCTATATGATACCCACAGATTTGCTTACGGCTTATGCAGACAATCCCTATTGGATTATAGACGAGGAAACCCAAGCCGCATCCCGTAATCTTGAAGGAACCCTCGATGAATTTAAGATAAAGGCAGAGGTAACTGGAATCCGCAAAGGCCCTGTTGTTACCATGTTTGAAATGCTTCCGGCTCCAGGCGTAAAGCTTAGCAAGATTGTTACGCTTCAGGATAACATTGCATTGCGTCTTGCAGCAAGTTCAGTGCGTATTGTTGCCCCTATTCCTGGAAAGCGTGCGGTTGGTATAGAAGTTCCTAACAAGGAAAGGTCAATCGTTTCCTTCCGCGAATGTATAGAACAGGATCGCCCTGAGTGGAAGAAGATGGCCGTACCTGTAATCCTTGGCAAAGACATTCAGGGAGAAACCCAGATAATAGACCTTGTAAAAACTCCCCATCTTCTTATTGCCGGTTCAACCGGTGCCGGAAAGTCTGTCTGCGTAAACAGCATGATTCTTTCTATGCTCTATAAGCGCGGCCCGAATGACGTAAAAATGATTCTTATTGACCCAAAGATAGTAGAGCTAAAGCTTTACAATGACATTCCGCATTTGCTAACCCCAGTAATTACGGAACCAAAGAAAGCTTTGCAGGCCCTACAGTATTGTCTTTGCGAGATGGAACGCCGCTACGAACTTTTGAATGGTATGGAAGTTCGCGATATTTCCACCTACAACAAGAAAATTGCAGAAAAGCGCATTGCTACGGAAAAGCTTCCTTACCTTATCGTTGTTATTGATGAATTTGCAGACTTGATGGCTACGACAGGAAAGCAGTTGGAAGCAGTTATTGCCCGTCTTGCCGCAATGAGCCGTGCTGTTGGAATCCACCTTGTACTTGCAACACAGCGTCCTTCTATAGATGTAATTACTGGTCTTATCAAGGCGAACATACCAAGCAGAATAGCCTTTATGGTTGCAAGCAAAACAGACAGCCGCATTATCATAGACCAGGTTGGCGCAGAAAAGCTTCTTGGCAAGGGCGACATGCTCTATGCAAGTGCAACAGACCCATTCCCCAAGCGCATACAGGGAACATTTGTTAGCGACCAGGAAGTAGAAAATGTTGTTGGAGCCGTAAAGGAGTGGGGAGAACCTGAATACATAGACGACGAAATCTTTGTTGATGACGACGATGAAGATGACGGCCAAATGTCTTTGTTCGGAGAGGAAGGAGAAGATCCTCTTTACGAAAAAGCTTTGGAAATAGTTGTTCAGGCGGGAAAAGCAAGTGCAAGCTACATCCAGCGCAGGCTAAAAATTGGCTACAACAGGGCAGCACGTCTTGTTGAGCAGATGGAAGAGAGGGGAATTGTTGGTCCTGCAAATGGAAGCAAGCCTAGGGAAGTAATTCATATTCCCTAAGATTTAACTGTGGTTTTAAAAAAGTGAATGATAAAATAAATGTGGCTTATGGTAGCCAAAAAAGGAGTTCTATTTTGAAAAAGCGACTTGTTTTTGCAGTGTTTTCTTTCTCTGCAATTTTTCTGATTATGGTCTCTTCTGTTTTTGCAGGTGGAAAAAAAGAGAAAGCTCAGCCGGAAGTAAATGCCAATGTTACTATCCCTGGTTCAGAGCCTCAGTCTGGAGAAAAGAAACCCGAAGCTGTTCCCATTACAGTAATTCAAAATCCAAAGATAAAGAGCTCTTACGTAAAGGAGAGTCCTGGTGGAAGTCCCGTAAAATTCCATGAGGTTTGGGGATATGTTATGCAGGATGAAGAGCAGAAGTTTGACCCCGCAACCATGCCGCTTACCGACCTCTGCTATTTTAGCGTGGACATAAACAGCTACGGTGAAGCTTCCGCAATTCCAGACATCAAGAAGATAAAGAATTTTAAGGGAAGAAAGCACCTTGTCTTTACATCTTGGGGACGCGCACTTACCCACATGGTTTTGAATCCTGAATTTGGTTGCCGCAACAGACTTTTGAATGTAATAGAAAATGCCGCAAAAGATTATGACGGAATTCAGATTGACTTTGAAAATGTTCCCTACCGCGACAGAAAGCACTACCAGACTTTCCTTAAGGACATTAGAAAAAGAATCGGTCAGGAAAAGTGGCTTACTGTTGCCCTTGCTGCCCGTACAAAAGATATTGTAGACGACATCTATCCCTACAAAGAAATAGAGCCTTTGGTAGACCGCATCCTTGTTATGGCATACGATGAACACTGGTCAACAAGCAAACCCGGCCCTGTTGCAAGTATTGAATGGTGTAGCAGAGTTGCGGATTACTGCGTAAAGACACTCCCCAACAAAAAGCTTATTATGGGACTTCCCTTCTACGGACGCAGCTGGCAGGACACATCTTACAGCAAGGCTTGGATCTTCAAGACTGTTAACCGCATACTTGGAGAAAAAAACATTACTAACATAGACCGCGATTCAGCAAACGGAATTCCTCATTTTGAATTTGACGCAACGGTTCACGTAACAGGCTACTTTGATGACACATATTCGCTTGTTAAGAGGGCCCGCATGTATCAGGAAAAAGGAGTTACCCGCATAGGCTTCTGGAGAATTGGACAGGAAGACCCTGACTTCTGGCCTTGGCTTGGATTGAACTAAAATTATCTGCTAAAAAATTAGACTTGTCCTAAAGAGGCTTTTTCTTTTTGGACAAGTCTTTTTTTGCTATTCTGATTTTTCTTCTTCGGACTGTTCTTGGCCTTGAGCGCCTACTTGTCCTTCAGGAGAAAAACTGTCTGGAAGCAGTTCGCCCAGAGTTTTAATTTTATAGTCACTGTCTGTTTTTGCCATTATAATAGAAAAATCTTCGTGGCAAAATTCAGCCATAACCTGCCTGCAAACACCGCATGGAGTGCAATAGTCAAGGGGGGCTTTTCCGGCTGGTCCTCCTGCAATGGCAATGCCAACAAATTCTTTGTGACCGTCGCTTATAGCCTTAAAAAATGAAGTGCGTTCTGTGCAGTTGCTTGGTCCAAAGGCAATGTTTTCGATGTTGCATCCACCGAAAATCTGACCGTCTTTGGTAAGCAGGGCTGTTCCCACCGCATAGTGCGAATATGGGCAGTATGAGTGGTCCCTCATCTTTAGCGCAGTTTGAATCATTTGGTAAATCTGCGAATCATCAATCATAAACTTCTCCTGGTTAGTTCAAAAATAAATCCGGCAAGAATAACAGGTATTGGGCCTGCTATCCAAGGGGCAATATTCATGTAAACAAAAATAAATAGTTCTGCCGCAGCAATTAAGATGATTAAAAACAGGCAGGATAAAAAGAAGGTAAGTTTTCTGCGCAAAAGTGAGGCAAAAAATATTACGCATATTGTAAAGAATAAAATTGCATATTTAGCGTATACAGGGTATATTCCAAAGAAAGAATCTTCCAAGAAAGCGTTCAAGAGGCAAAGCTCCGCCGAATTTTCCGTGATTGTGCTTCCAAGAGGAGAAAGGAAAAAGTTTTGCGCTCCACGGGATCTTTCAAATGTAGAGTCTGTTACGATTGCCGTCTTGTTTTTTAGCAGTGAATTTATTTGGTAAGAAAGATCTGAATCCGAAAATGCCTGCGAGAAGTGTTCAAAGTTCAACTTGGAAAAAGAATCTTTTGAAGAGTAGGGGATTAGGATTCTTCCCTCACCGTCAACAGGAATCTTGTATTCGCTTCCGTCTTCGCAAGAAAAAGTCAGTTTGTTTCCGCAGTCAAGAACAATGGTGTCCTGCTTTATGCCAAGAATTTTGGATGCAGCTGCAAAGGCAAAGCTTGGAATGTAACCGTCGCTGTAGGCATAAAAAACATTCATCCTTCTAAGAACACCGTCTTTGTCCGTATCCTGTGGAGTGCAAACAAAGGCAATCGTACTTGCAAAGCGGCTAAATTCATCAGAAGGAATAACAAGGCGTTCCGCTTTTGCAATTTTTTGTCCGTTAAGAACACGCGGGTAGCACAAGTGTTTTTCTATCGTCTTTTTTTGTGCGGAAGAAATATCTTCGCTAAGATAGGGGATAACCTCGTTTGGAACAGGTTCTGCCGGTAAGACAACGCAGCTGCTTATCTGCATTTGTCCAAGGATTTTTCGCTTTGGAGTAGCCGGTGCGTTTTCTGCAAAAAATGTAGGAAGGAAAATCCCTGAGTTTTGTTCATTTAAATATGAAAAAATCTGCGCAAGGTTTTCCCAGGCATTTATTCCCTGAGGCAGTTGGCCTATTGCTGTTTCGTTAATGTCTATCTGAACAACCTGCTTGTCCTTTCCCTCGTTCGCGCTAGGTAAAAATCCGTCTTTGAATTTTAACGCAATATCATAAAAGGCTGAATTGCAGGAATTAAAAATACCTGTAAGCACGAGGAGGGCGGATGCGAATAAGGTTATGATGCAGGCTATATGTTTTTTTATCACGCTAATCCCGGTGGGCCTAGTCCTGTAACTTCTGAACCATATTCCAGATTGCTTCTGCTGAATTGAAGTTTTCCGGAATAATGTTTTCGGCACCAATTTCTATATCAAATGCATCGTTTAACTGCTGAACAAGCTGTACGATGTCAAATGAATCAAGGATGGCATTGTCTATAAGACCTGTTTCTGTTGCAAAGTCAACATCAGGTTTAAGTTCATTTAAGATTGGAAGCAATTCGTCCATAAAAATCTCCTTTATATTTTTAGTTAGATTCTAACCCATACATTTAAATTTAGCAAGCCGATTGGAATTCCCCATCAGAGGTCTTCCAGGCTGTTCAAGTAAGATTCCAAATGCCCCTTTGTAATAAAGTCCGTTAATGCCAGCTGGTCAAGATAAGACAGTGAGCAGTCAAAGTTTGCGTAGTGCTGCTTGTACTCGTTGCATACATCCTTTGGCAGAATAAGGAATGCCGCATTTATTCCCTGGCACAAGAGGTTTGAAAATGAATTAATGTAGATTACCTTGTCGCTGTCGTCATCCTGTTTGTAAAGGGAATCTGCCTCTTTTGAAGTGTCCGTGTCGTATTCAATAATGTAGCGGTAGGGAACCTTTTTGGCCCAGTCAAGAATTTCCTGCTTGCGTTGTTTGTTGTCTTCAAATGAACCAAGCGGTATGTCTCCCGGTGTAACATATACGATTGTTGTTCCTGACGTGACCAAAAAGTCAAAGCTTATGCCCTGGTCGTCTACCGGCACTTCCCTAACCGGAATGTTTGCGTCCAAAAATATTTGCTTGGTGCTCTGTGCCGTATCTTCCGCAACCGCCGCAAATGCTTTTAGACCCTGTAAATTCCCCTCCGATGCCTGATTTGCAAGGTTCAACAGTCCTCTATATTTTACAACCGGTGTGTTCATGCACTTTAGCTGAAGCACATTCCACAAAAGCATTTCCATTCCGGATCCCACGATAATGTTTTCCGGGGAAGCCTTTATGTTGTGGAATTTAAAGATAAAGTCTGCAAGAACTCTCCTGAATGATTCGTCGCCAAATGGGCCGCTTTTTGCATACAGGAGCTTTCGTCTTCCGGTCATAAGAATATTTTTGTATGATTCAAAAAGATATTTTTCAAAGAATGCGTCTCCGTCAAAGTCGTTGGCTGCTTCTACAGGCGCTTTTTCTGCTTCTTTTTCCTCTGCCTTATTTTCTGCAACTGCCGCTTCCGGGGTGCTTTGTTCAACACTGGCGCTTTCTGTTTTTTCCGCTTCGGCTTTTGCTTCTTCTGCTTTAGGCTCTTCTGCCTGGCTTTCTTCTTTTGGCGCAGGTGCTTTTAGAAGGCTTTCGCTTTGAATTTCTTCTGAAGGAAGAATTATTGACTTTGCGACGGATTCATTGTTTTGTGCATATTGCTTTAAGATGGAATCTACAGTGGGAATAGAATTGTCGTCTTTTTTGCGGCTTTGGCTTTCTTTTTCCTGCTCTTCTTCTGCCGGGCTTTCATTTTTTGAGCCTTTGTATTCAGCTACAAAATAACCGCGCTTGCTTTCCGAGTATATAAAACCGTCTTTTTCTAGTTCCGAATAAGCTTTGGTGACTGTATTTTTGCTGGCTTTTGCTTCTTCGGATAGCATACGAACGGACGGTAGTCTGGTACCTGCAGGAATCTTTCCGCATTTAATTCCTTCTGCTATCTGATTATACAATTGATAGTATAATTTTATTTTACTCGAAACATCTAGTGTAAAATTCATAAAGTCTAACAAAAACTCCCGACTATACTTTATTCCTTCATATAGTATAGACCCAAATTTTTCAAATTGCAAATTTTATCACTTCTATTTCTGCAAAAAACTTATTAAAATGAACTAACGTTAGTTTGTACGAGCCTTGATTGACACTTCTCCAGTTGATTTATTATATTCATATTGAAGGGGGCAATTTATGGATTTTATAATAGAAGACAATCGCATCTATGCAAAGGGAAAAGACGGGAATGTTGTGGCGGAGGTTACTTTTCCTGCAAAAGACGGGATTGCCACTATAGACCACACTTTTGTTGCTGATTCCTTGCGCGGACAGGGGATTGCCGGTAAGCTTATGGAAGCGGCTGTGGCAAAAATTCAGTCTGATGGGAATAAAATAGCTGCCACTTGCTCCTATGCCGTAAGCTGGCTTGGCAAACACCCGGAAGTTCAGCATGTAGACACGGGTGCTCCGCTTGCCTGCAAACTTGGTGAACGGCACTAACTTTCACCAAGCTGCGGTTTGGCTCAATTACAAATTTTCTGCAAAGGCCTTGAATTCTTCTATTTCCTTGGCGTACATCTGGATTGAGTTTGCCCAGAAGTCTTTTGTGGTAATGTCGAATCCTG
>JAGACC010000251.1 GCA_017614295.1 Treponema sp. | reverse complement strand
GTAAGAATGTCTGTAGAAGAAACGCCCCTTTATATTCAGCAGGTAAAAGAAGTAAAAGAAAAAATGCCTTTCCCGGTATTCCTTGGCTTTGAATGTGAATGGGATCCCCGCTACAAGTCTTGGTATACGGATGAGCTAAAGGGACGCTTTGGTGCGGAATATCTTGTTTTGGGACCGCATTGGTTTACGGACGGAAGCTTTCATCGCTATATTCCCGAGTGTGCGGAGAGCAAGTTTCTTAACCGATATGTGGACCAGACAATAGACGGAATGCGTAGTGGAATTTTTGCTTTCTTGGCACATCCGGATCTTTTTATGAAGGGCTACAAAGAGTGGGACAGCCAGTCTAAGAGCTGTCTAAAGGCTATTCTTGATGCGGCAATAGATTTAAATATTCCAATAGAAGTGAACGGCTTGGGGCTGGTGCGTGAGCCAAATTCTACGAGCAGGGGAATGCGCTACCAGTATCCCTATGCAGAATTTTGGGAAATGGCAGCACAAACCAATGTCCGCATAATCTGTAACTCAGATGCCCACGACCCCAAGGAAGTTATTATGAACGCCTGGCATGCCCGCGATTTTGCAGGACGCTTTGGAATAATCCCGGAAGAATCTTTCTTACCAGTTTAATCTGGACGGTATGCCTATTGTTACTGTGCCCGGTCCTTCGGAACCGGTCAGACTCCATGCAATTTTTCTAAAACAAGCAGCGCCATGGACGGCGCGTCATTTGGCAGCAAAGGGGTTGGGCAGTTTTTCGCAGAAAAACTGACGGGTAAAAATTGCATGGAGGCAATTTTTACCCGCTTTCCGGGGTTCCGCTATCGCTCCATTGCTTTGCAACGCACTTTCGTGCGCCCCTCCAATCGGGCGTAGGCTTATTTTCCTTTACCCTTTTACATCTACTTTATTTGCCAAACACGACCGCTTGAGCGACCAAATATTTCTTCTTCGTACATACATTCCGCTGTTACACATGGCGTGTTGTAAGTTCCCTTGCGTGAAGCCCTGAATGTAAATTCCACTTCCTGAATTCCTCTTGGGAAGTAGTCCCAGAAATACTGCATCTCCGCATCGTAAATTCCCTTGTAGGAAAGTCCGCGGTTGGGGTTGTACCACCATGGCCTTACGCTGCGTTTTGTAAGCGGGCTAACTGGAGAATTGTTTTCCTGTGCAGAAGGAATAGTTCCTGTTGTTATGAATGCAGAGTTGAGTATCTCGCATCCTGCAGGAACTGGAGCCCTTAGCGCTACGTATTCCGCATCGATTACAGAAGAAATAACAACTTTTTCCCTGTAGACTTTTCCAGCCTCCAAAGAACTTTCCGTAATCTTTTCTCCTGTCTCTGCATCGGTAATTTCCGTGTAAACACAAAGTCCTTCATCCCTTGCTGTCTGCTTGATTGGCGGAATGGCGTATTTCATGCTTACAGTGTAGAACAAGGAACCCGTACCGTCCTTCTTAAATTCAAGGTCAAGCTCCTTGTCCTTGGGCATGGAAGCAATAGGCTCTTCGTTAAAGTCTATTTCCTTTTCTTCCGCAAGGGCAGTAACCCCACGGAATTTTCCTTGAGCAAGCTTGTTTCCGTTCAAAAGAACTTCTGCCGTAAAGTCTAGGTTGTCCAGGTCATTGGTCTTGATGTAGTCGTAGATTGCAATCAGTACGCGGCTTGTTACTGCCGTAGACTGCCACCTTCCAGACTTCTGCATTTTAAGAAGCTCGTAAACCAAACGCTGGTTTATTGAACTGTTTGTGTCCAATCTTGTGAACAGCTGCAGGTAAAGGGCATATTTTTCGCTTGAATGGTTAAAGAAGCACCAGTAGTGTTCCTTTGCCTTGCCACTTATGTCAATTCCGCGGTTGGTAAGACGGACAAAGCGGTACATTGTTTGGCTTACAGATTTTGCCTTTGCCTTCTGGTTCATATTCAGGTAGGTAAGTGCTGTAAGTGCCAGTGTTTCTACGTCGCTTGCATCGGATGAGGCTATCTGGTCAAGCTTCTTTTCGTCAACTTTGCCGCCAAGCATCTGTGCCGTGTAGTAACCGTATGCTGCTGTGTACATTGCCCAAGAAACCTCGTCCTTTTCCCTAATAATCGTGTCTGCTTCGTGAATCAGGTAAGAGGCAAGCTTTTCTTCGTTAATGCCGCTGTCTTTAAGAATACCGCGCTGCTTTGCAAGAGAAAGTATTTCTGCTATGCGCATGGAAACGTAACGGTTGCTGTCCCTGTAATAGCCGTTTGGCCAGTAGGGGAATCCACCGTCAGAATTCTGTACCTTTGCCCAAGAGCGTATCTCGTTTGCTGCAACAGATGCCGGGTCTTTTACCTCTGTGTTAAGGTCAAAAATCTTTATGTAGTCACCAAATGCCACAAGAGGAAGAACTGCCGCCGACCTCTGTTCCATACAGCCGTAAGGATAGTGGAAGACATATCCAACCGCTTCGCGCAGAACACCAAGTCTTGTCGGGTCAAGCTGAACATAAAGGCTTCCCCTTCCGTCTTCTGCATCGCCCGGCAGAATAATCGTTTCTTTTGCGGAGGCCTTG
>JAGACC010000250.1 GCA_017614295.1 Treponema sp. | reverse complement strand
TATTCACGGTTCAAATCCTTTATAAAAGCGTCCGTGCAGAACAAAAGAGAAACTTCCTCTCCGTCATAGCCAGCGGCGGCCAGCGCTTTTTGGGCAAACTGCTCTGCTTTGGAAAGCCAAGAAGGCTCATCCATTCCGTCTTCCACGGAAACAAGTATTCTGTTAGGCATAGGTCTTGTCCTTTTCGTCCGACTTTGCAGACTTTGAAGATTTTTCTCCAGACTTTGAATTCTTTCCTTTTTTTGTCTCTTTTTCGCCAGGTTCATCTGACTTTTCTTTGGAAGAAGCCTTGGAATTCTTTGGGGAAGGCTCTTTTTTCTCTGCGGGGGCTTCGCTTGCCTTTTCTACCTCTGTCTTTTCTTCCTTTTCATCTTCCTTTACAGAAGGAGCATCGGGAGCTTTCTGCACCGCACCAGCTGAACCGTTGTCCGGTAATCCTGTGTCCGGGTCCTTCTGGTCTGGATACTTTATCCTGCTGTGGTAGTAGCCCGCAAGAATCTGAACAAAGGCATCCTTTACAAGCTTTAGGTCCTTAAAAGTGATTCCGCAGTTGTTAAGCTGGTTGTTCGCTATTTTTGAGTCCACAAGTTCCTGCACGAATTTTTCTATGCGGGAAACGGAAGGCTTTGTTAGGGAACGGCAGGCAGCTTCTACTGTGTCCGCAAGCATTACCACCGCGCTTTCCTTGGAAGAAGGAGGTGTTCCCGTGTAGGAATAGTCTTCCTGGTTTACGTTGGGGTCTTTTTCCTTTGCAGCATTGTAGAAGAAAGAAATAACCTGGTTTCCGTGGTGCTCGCGTATAATGTCTATGATTCTGTCCGGCATGTGAAGTGCCATGGCTGTTTCTACGCCTTTTTTTACGTGGCTTCTGATTATGCTTACAGAAAGCGAAGGATTTATTTCCGTATGGATGTTGGTTCCAGTCTGGTTTTCCGTAAAGTATTCGGGGTTGTCCATCTTGCCAATGTCGTGGTAATAGGCTCCTACCCTTGCCAAAAGACCGTTTGCCCCTATCTCGTTGCAGGCAGCCTCCGCAAGCTGGGCAACCATCATTGAGTGGGTATATGTTCCGCTTGCGTTAACCAAGAGCTTTTTCATCGTTGGGGTGCTAAGGTCATTCAAGTCCATAAGGCGGAATACAGAAGATGTGTTCAAAAGAAGCTCTATTGGAGTAAGGAAGCCAAGGCATAGAATTCCAGAAAAGAATCCGTTAAAGGCAACACCCGGAAGCAAAGCAACCATGTCTCCCAGCGGAGAATTGAACGCTATCTTTAGCACGATAAGGAAGACGCAGTTTAGCGCACTCTGAACAAAGGACGCAACAAGCATGTCTATCCTTCTGTTTATGCGACGGACAATCCTTGAAGCTGCCAAAGAAGATGCCAGTATGTAAAGGAAGGGCAAAAGCTGACCGCCAGCCGCATTCAGTACGCCAAAAGAAACGACTATGGAAAAATAAACCGCATTCCTCTGCCCAAAAAGTATAGCCACAAGGAATACAAAGAATATAGCCGGGGTAGAAAGAGCAATCAGCATGGAAGACTGGAAAGGCCCCTTACCCGCAACAAACAGAGCCGAACCGTAAGTAAGGACAAAGAAGACGCTGCCCGTTATCTGGTCTTTTAGCGGTAGCGGATAGCCTAGGCATGTCGTTCCAAATAGGAAGAAGAACATTGCGCTCAAAAGCATCATAAAAAGCACCGTGTCCGCAAAGAGCCTGTAGTCTATGTAAGCCGGAGCCTCTGCCATGCGCTTTAGCTTTGCATATTCAAATTCCGTAATCGGGAAGCCTTTTTTTATTACTTTTTCACCCTTGGTGATTGAAATTTCATTTTCAAAGTCAGCGGGTATGGACTTTCTTGCAATAACGTCCCTGTCCGCAATCTGGCCAATCTCGTATTCTGCCAGTGAATAGGTGGAAACGGTATCAGACGTTGCCGTATGCAAAAAAGAAAGCAAGAGTGAGCAGATGAACGTCACAATAAACACAATCAGTTTTGCAATGTTTTTCCTTACATAGGAAGAGACAACCGAGAAACTATCGCTTAAATAATTAGTCTTATTGTTTTTCTTCATTTTCGTACGCCTGAATTATCCGTTTTACAAGGCTGTTGCGAACTACGTCTTCCGAAGAAAGCTCCTTTACCGCAATGCCCTGCACGTTTTTTAACAATTTTACCGCATGCAAAAGCCCGGATGGAACTTTGCGCGGCAAATCTATCTGAGTTATATCTCCGGTTATAAAAACCTTTGAATCCTCCCCCATACGGGTAAGGAACATTTTCATCTGTTCAACCGTGGTATTCTGAGCCTCATCCAGAATAACTACGCTGTCGTTAAGAGTACGCCCCCTCATGTAAGCAAGGGGTGCAGCTTCCACAATACCGCTTTCCACCATCTTTTTTACGGTTTCGCGGGGAATTACGCAGTTCATGGCATCATAAAGCGGCCTTATGTAGGGGTTGAGTTTGTCTTCCAAGTCTCCGGGAAGGAAACCAAGGCTTTCTCCAGCTTCCACTACAGGCCTTGTAAGTACGATTGAGCTTTTCTGATGGCTAAGGACAAGCCGCAGAGCCTCCGCAACAGCAAGGAAGGTCTTACCGCAACCAGCAGGTCCTACCGCAAAAACCATGTCAAAAGAGCGCATGGAATGAACAAATTCCGCCTGCCCCTTAGTACGCGGATAAACCTTTCTTACCCCTCCCGGTACGGAAATGGAACACCTGTCAAACAAGGCCCTGTCCGCAGAAGAAACCCTGTTTGTTCCAGACGAAACAAAGCCATTCAGGTCTGCATTTAGAATAGAACGAACTAAGTCTGTGTCGGTAAATTCATCCTGGCTTTCGGAAATTTCATCGAGGATCCTGTCCACAATAAAGCGGAATTTTCTTGTCTTCTCCTCGTCCGCACCGTCAACGGAAAGCTCGTTCCCGCAGGCAAAGACATTCGTTCCCAAAAACGATTCTATGAGTTTTAAGTTGCTGTCATTTGTTCCGCAAACACGCTGCAAGATTCCGCTGTCCGGAACAACTATAGTATATGCCGACACTTTCTACTATTTTAATACACCATATAATGTTTAGTCAACCAAGACAAGAAGGTGGTCAAACTCCGGCAAATCACTAGAAGACTCCACAGGGTAATCGTTAAAGGTGCAATCCCATTCAGGATTCTTTTCTTTTATGGAAGAAAAAAGCTTTTCGCTCATCTGTATTTTCTGCACTGTCTTTCCAGAAAAAGCGGCATCAACAAATTCCATGTCCAAATCTGCGAGGCAGGCCGCAATTTCTGGGGTTAATTCCGTTATTCCCATTATCTACCCGTTTCCACAAATTCATCATCATCGTCTTCGTAGATTATTCCATCGTCAGAAGAAGATGAAGAAAAGCGTGACCCCTTTAAAACGTCAAGTGAACGCACGATGCGGAAGCCCAAGTCTACACCGCGTACTTCCGGAGCTGTGCTTGCACGGTTTGTGTTGCGGCAGAAGACAGCATCGCTTGCTATAGATCCGCCCCTTCTTATCTTACGGCCAGTAACACCGTCTGAAGCACCAAGAGGATTGTCCGAGTCGTTAACATTGTAGTTGC
>JAGACC010000034.1 GCA_017614295.1 Treponema sp. | reverse complement strand
TTGCAAGAGCTTTAAATTGTTGTATAATGGGAGCTAACACAAATACCGCAAATGAATGGGGTCCTATCATGAAGAAAAATCTTAAGTATGATGTTAATATTGATTTGGCTAACGAGACAAAGAAAGCTATGGCCAAAGCCTTGAATACAGATAACGAGAGGGTGCTTAATAAGATTGGGGCATTTTCTTCTTTGTATGACATCAAATTTAAGGAATACAAAAATCCGGTTCTTGTTTTAAAGACAGAGGAGCCTGGTTCAAAGCAGCTTTTGGCGGCTCAATACGGTAAGCTGGAAAATGTTTCCTACGACATGATAAACCATCTTATAAACGACTGCATTGTTATGGGTGCTAAACCGCTTACGGTTCAGGATGCAATTATCTGCGGCAAGATGAATAAGGACGACATTAACAAAATAGTAAAGTCTGTGGCGGATGCATGCAAGAAGCAGGAATGTGTTCTTACCGGTGGGGAAACTTCTGAGCAGCCCGGCGTTCTAAAAGCAGGTACATATATTCTTACGTCCAGCATTGTTGGTATTGTGGAAAAGAGCAAAATCATAGACGGTTCAAAGATTAAGGAGGGTAACGTAGTAATTTCCCTTGAGTCGAGCGGAATCCATACGAACGGATATACTCTTGTTAGGAAGGTTATGAAGAAATACCCACAGATTTTGGATGCAAAGATTAAGAATAAAAAATTCATCGATGTGATTCTTGAACCACACAGGTGCTACTACAAGGCGCTTAAGGATTTGTTCCCCACAAACTGGATAACAGGTCTTGCCCACATAACAGGCGGCGGTATTTGCGAAAACCTTAACCGTATTCTACCGGAAAATCTTTCTGCAAGCATTGATGCTTCCAAGTACCAGATTCTGGATATTTTTAAGCTTATCAAGAATACGGCAAACGTTGCGGAAAAAGAAATGCTCAGGACTTTTAACCTGGGCGTTGGCCTTACCGTTGTTGCCAAGAAGGAACATGCTTTAGACATAATCAAGCACATGAAGGCAAACAAAATTAACGCTTACGTGATTGGCGAGATTGTAAAGGGTCACAAGGATGTTATTGTAAACGGCAAGTTTGACTGGACTATGTAAGTTTAGGATGAGCGTCTTAGCATTTCAAAGGCGTCGTAACGGGCCTGCATGAGTATGTCTTTGTCGCGAGCCAAATCTGCAATGCCTAGGGTAAGGTAGCCTGACTGGGCTGTTCCGGAAACTTCTCCCGGTCCGCGGAGCCTTAGGTCTTCTTCTGCTATTGCAAAACCGTCGTTTGTCTGGTGCAGGGCTTTTAGGCGCTCTATTCCGACAGCTGTTATGTTCTTTCCGTAGATGAGGAAACAATAGCTTTGCAGGCTGCTTCTTCCTACCCTTCCCCTAAGCTGGTGGAGTTCTGCAAGTCCAAATCTGTCCGCGTGCTCTATTACTATGCATGTTGCGTTTGGTACGTCCACACCCACTTCCACAACCGTGGTTGCAACCAATACCTGTATCTTGTTCTGCCTAAAGTCTTCCAGAATCTGACGGCTTTCCTCTTCTTCCACCTTGCTGTGTATAAGCGCGCACTTAAAGGAAGGATAGACTTCTTTGGAAAGAAAATTGAACATTTCCTGGGCGGACTTTAGGTTACCCTGGTTTTCTGGCATCTCTTGCTCCAAAGGCTCTTCTTCTCCAATCCTCGGGTATACAAAATATGCCTGGTGGCCAGCCATTAGCTCTTTGCGGACTGCTTCGTAAGCGTTTCTTTCGTTTCCCATTACGCTAAGATAGGTCTTTACCGGTAGCCTTCCCTTGGGCATGCTGCGTATTGTGCTTACGTCCAAGTCTCCAAATGCGGTTAGGGCCAATGTCTGCGGAATGGGTGTTGCGCTCATCATAAGAAGGTCGGGGGTGTGGCTGTATTCGCTTGAAGAGATGCGTCCCTTTGCAAGTATTGATTCCCTCTGCGTAACTCCAAAGCGGTGCTGCTCGTCTATTACCGCAAGCTGAAGGTTGGCGTACTGGATGTTGCGGCTAAAGAGTGCGTGTGTTCCAACTACAAAGTTTACGCTTCCATTTTTTAGCGCGTTAAGCAAAGCCTGTCTTCCTGCGGCCTTTAGGTTTCCGGTAAGGAATGCAACTTTTACTCCAAGAGCTTCCAAAAGGGATGCTGCGTTTTCTGCATGCTGTCTTGCAAGAAGTTCGGTTGGGGCCATAAGTGCGCACTGTCCACCGTAGTCTATTGTACGAAGGCAAATCATAAAGGAAACTAGCGTCTTTCCGGAACCAACGTCTCCCTGTAAAAGCCTCTGCATGGAAAAGGGCTGTCTTTCCAACGCTTCCGGTTTGTTTACCAGGGTGTTAAGGTCGTCCTGGCTTTTGTCTATGTCCCGGTTCATCTGGAAAATTGCAGACATCTGTCCCTGGGTAAATTCAAATGGAAGCCTTTCTACCAGCTGTTTTTGGCGCGGAGAAAGGGATTCTAGGAATTCGCTTTTGCTTACGTCCGGTGTTGAAAAATACGATGCTGCGTTTGGGATTCCTTCTTGAGCTCCACACTCTTTGTTTGCAGAAATATTTGAAGAAGCGCTTGCAGATCCCTTTGCAGAAGACGCTGAATCTGGTGCGGATGCTTCGAATGCGGACACCTGCTCTAAAGAAGGAAGGCTTCCCCTGTGGCGGAGAGTGTGCTGTGCCATCTTGTATTCAAAAAAATAAAGCTCTTCGTAGATAAGGCTGCGTTTTGCAAGAAGAACTTCCCTTATATCCTTTGGCTGATGAATAAAGGACAATGCCTGTGCCTTGTGCAAAAGCTTTCGTTCTTGGATTATCAAAGCGGGTAAATCATCTTCCAAAGACTTTCCGTACTGCTGCAATGCAGATGCCACAATCTTACGGTAGATTTTCTGCGTTATGCCTTCCGTAAGAGGGTAAACAGGTAAAACTCCGCTTCCGGGGATGGGTTTGTCCTGCCAGTCTTCAAGTTGACCAGAATATGCAAGCCTCTCTGCTTCAAAGGATGATGCCTGCAGCGTATTGTACCTAAGCTCAAATTTTCCGGTTACGCTTATTATGCTTCCTTCCGGGAGTGATTTTTGCAGAAAGGGGCGGTTAAAGGCAACGAGAAATGCGTTTGCAGTTCCGTCCGTTACGGCTATCTTTAGGGTCTTCATCTTGCCGTAGCCAAAAAAGTCGTGGGCAAGAACTTTGCATACCGTGTGAACCTTTCCGTAGTTCTGGGCGTATTGGTTTAGGGTGCAGAGCTTTGTCCTGTCTTCCCAGTCGCGCGGATATGTTCCCAGAAGGTCGCCAACTGTAAAGATGTTCAGCCTGCTAAAAAGAGATGCCTTTGATTTTCCAACACCCGCAAGACTTTCCAGCGGAATTCCAAGTTCGGAAAGCTTCATCCGCTTTTATTAAGCAATTCCAGAAAGTATTCCGCAAATAAGGTAAACCGCTATGGAACCAAGGACTATTATTGCGATAAGGGCGATTATTGCTATTATGAGGGCGGTCGTATAGCTAACCTTCTTTCCAACGGTAAAAGTCCGGGCTATGTTGTACACAAGCGGAGAAATAGAAGCGTCTATCTGGTCGAGTATTGGGCTTGAATAATACTGTCCCTTGCGAACAAAGAGAACAATCAGCCTTACAACCAAGATGATGATAAGGAAAGTTACTATGGAAGTTACGATTGACCACGCAAGCTGGAGAATCATCTGTAATACAAAGCCAATGGTAATAACCGACTTGCCTGCAAAGCCTGTAAGCATGGAAGCAAGAACACCCAGTATGCAGAGTCCCAGTGCGGCGGAAAAGTCAAAGCTTCCCAGCTGCAGCCACCGTATTCCGCGGAAAATATTCAGGTAGGGGTCGCAAATCTTACCCAAAAAGCGTGAAAACTTGCTGTAGGAAAGAGAAGGAATCCATGTTAGCAGTATGCGCAAAAAGCACATAATCGCATAGACAGAAACAACTAAGGAAAGTATAGAAAATATTGTTCTTGGCATAAAAACCTCTTTAATTAATTCTTATTCGCACCAGACATCTTCCACAAGGTTTTGATCCTTCAAACTCTGTATAAAACTTGTATTTGAAGGAACCTGCATCTGCTGGTTAGCTTTTACCGTAAAAGGAGATCCATTTACGCTTATATGAAAATATACTACACAATTGCCGTTTGCGCCAAATAAAAAATCCCGCAAAGGACTTATTTCTTTCATGGAAGAAAAACCATCCTTCATTTTTATGTGAAC